>JAQXVL010000156.1 GCA_029224905.1 Bacteroidales bacterium | reverse complement strand
CTAACTGCCAACACCTTAGCGCAATGCTCGCTCTTCCTCTTTAAAGGTAGGATTTACTACATTCTGCATCGTCATCGCTGTGCTCACGCTAATGCATTGCCATTTAGCCCTTTCGTGACGGAACAGTATGAATAATGCAGGTTATAATTTTATTCACCGCGGCTGTAGTTGGGCGCCTCACTGGTGATAGTCACGTCGTGAGGATGGCTTTCCTGTACGCCGGCGTTGGTGATTCGTGTGAATTTTGCGTTGTGAAGTTGCTCGATGTTAGCGGCGCCGCAATAGCCCATACCGGCACGCAGACCGCCAACGAGTTGATAGATAACCTCATAGAGAGTACCTTTATACGGCACGCGAGCGGCGATGCCTTCCGGCACGAGTTTTTTCACTTCCACCGTACCCGATTGGAAATAACGGTCTTTCGAGCCGTTTTCCATAGCCTCGAGCGAGCCCATGCCGCGATACGACTTAAACTTACGACCGTTGAACAAGATTGTGTCGCCGGGGGCTTCTTCCGTACCGGCAACGAGCGAGCCAATCATCACGCAAGTACCACCTGCAGCAAGCGCTTTAACGACGTCGCCGCTATAGCGCAAACCACCGTCGGCAATCAAGGGCACACCTGTGCCTTCGAGCGCCTTTGCCACATCATAGACTGCGCTCAACTGCGGCACGCCCACTCCGGCAACCACGCGAGTCGTACAGATTGAGCCCGGACCGATACCCACCTTAACGGCGTCGGCACCTGCTTCAACGAGCATTTTCGCCGCCTCGCCGGTTGCTACGTTGCCCACAACGATGTCGATGTCGGGAAATTTCGCTTTGGCTTCACGAAGTTTTTCGATTACGAATTTTGAATGGCCGTGAGCCGTATCGATTACGATGGCATCCGCTCCGGCATTAACCAATGCCTCCATACGCTCCAACGTGTCGGCTGTCACGCCCACGCCTGCCGCTACACGCAGACGTCCTTTGGAGTCTTTGCATGCCATCGGCTTGTCTTTCGCTTTCGTTATATCTTTATAGGTAATAAGTCCTATGAGTTTGTTGTCTTTATCGACCACCGGAAGTTTCTCGATTTTGTGCTGTTGGAGAATCTGCGAAGCGGTTTCCATATCGGTCGATTGCGAAGTAGTGACGAGATTGTCTTTGGTCATGACTTCATCGATTCGCTTATTCAAATCGCGCTCGAAACGGAGGTCGCGGTTCGTCACGATTCCGACCAAGGTTTTGTCGTCGTCGACAACGGGAATACCGCCGATTTTATACTCAGCCATCATGTCGAGAGCATCTTTGACCGACGAGCCGCGCTTGATGGTGACCGGGTCGTAAATCATACCGTTTTCGGCACGTTTGACAATAGCAACTTGTCGGGCTTGCTCTTCTATCGACATATTTTTATGAATCACGCCGATTCCGCCCTCGCGAGCAATAGCGATTGCCATCTGCGATTCGGTCACGGTGTCCATCGCTGCCGTAACGAAAGGAATCTTCAATTCAATGTGTCGTGAAAACTTTGTCGAGAGCTCGACAGTTCTGGGTAGCACTTCAGAATACGCCGGAATCAACAATACATCGTCGTATGTCAATCCGTCCATAACAACTTTTTCCGCAATAAAAGACATAAGATGTTGCTTTAAAATTTATTGCACGCAAAATTACGGATTTTTTTGAAAAAATCAAAATACGCAACAACGATTGTAATAATTATTCGATTTTTTTAGAGCAGTTTTGGAATCGTTTGCAATTATAATTGATTTGGCGTAAATTTGCGTTGAAAAATGAATGAAACGAAACAAATACCGGAAGAAGTCGCACGGCTGCTCGTTGAGCAAGCCGCGCTAATCAACAGCACCGACTTCATCGCCTCCGACCCGGTGCAATTTCCGCGTCGGTTCAGCGACTTGCGCGACATCGAGATTGCCGCCATCCTTTCGGCGACAATTGCTTGGGGTAATCGAAAGATGATTTGCTCGAACTGCGAAAAGATGCTGCGGCTGATGGACTATCAACCGTACGCCTACGTTGCCGACCGCGGTTTTGAAGACTTGGGCGAACGCTTCAACATCCATCGGACGTTTTTCAGCGACGATTTCTACCATATGCTCAACGGCTTGGAACGCGTCTATCGCCGATACGGAAGCATCAACAACTTTGCGAAAGCCTGCGACATTGCATCGTCGCCCACCCCGGCATGGCGGCTCGTAGAACTGCTCAACGCCGAAATGCTCGAAGCAAACGGCGCAGCCAACCCGCGCTGCTTCCCTCTCGGGCTGGACAAAACGGCGCTCAAGCGCATCAACATGGCGCTGCGCTGGCTCGTGCGCCGCGACGGCGTCGTCGACATGGGCGTGTGGGATTGCATCACGCCCGCGCAACTATTCATTCCGCTCGACGTGCACGTGGGCAATACGGCTCGCTTATTGGGCTTACTCACGCGCCGCTCCAACGACAAGCAAGCCGTGCTCGACCTGACCGAAACGCTGCGCACGCTCTGTCCCGACGACCCTGTCGTGTTCGACTACGCGCTTTTCGGCATCGGAATTACAGGAATTTTAAAAGATTAATAATAAAGTATGGATATAATCATCGACGGTATAAATCCAAACGACATACCAACTAAAATATCAGATTTACCGATTGCTCTACCTGCATCGAAAAGCATCTGCAACCGCGTTCTGACAATCATAGCACAAACTGATGGCGGTGGCGACATTACCAACGTGTCGGATTGCGACGACACGAACGCAATAATAAATGCAATAACGATGCACCAAAAAGGCGAAGAATATATCAACGTCGGCGCCGCAGGTACTGCAATGAGGTTTATGACCGCATTCCTTGCATTACGCACCAAATCGACCGTTACCATCGACGGTAGTGCTCGCATGCGTAAGCGCCCTATCAAAGAACTTGTCGATGTGCTTTGTCAATTAGGCGCAAAAATCGAGTATGCCGGCGATTCGGATTCGTGTCCGCCGCTTCGAATCTATCGAGCACCGATGCAGGGCGGCACTGTAAGCATCAATGGCAGCATTAGTTCGCAGTATATTTCGGCATTGATGATGATTGCGCCGGGGCTTCGCAAAGGTTTGACAATCGACATAACCGGCGGACTTGTTTCGCTCCCGTACGTCGAAATGACGGCAAAAATAATGCGCGATTTCGGTGCGCAAGTTTGGTGCTCCGACAAGAGTATAACCATAAAGGAAGGCGAATATCTGTTTCGCCCATATTCCATTGAAAACGACTGGTCGGCAGCGAGTTATTGGTACGAAATTCGGACATTAATACCCGAGGTTGACATCCAACTCCGCAATCTTCAATGTAACAGTTGCCAAGGCGATTCCAAGGTGGCTGAAATCTTCAAATTATTCGGCGTCGAAACCGAATACACAAAAGAAGGCGTTTTGCTGACTTACCATCCCGAAACGGTTGCCAAACGCATCGACATCGATTTGAAAAATCAGCCCGACTTGGCGCAAACGATTGTCGTCACCGCTTGTCTCAAAGGCATTCCATTCAAAATCAGCGGATTGTCGACGTTGAGAATCAAAGAGACCGACCGCATTGCAGCGCTCATCTCGCAACTTGGCAAGCTCGGCTATATCGTTCGCGAGACCGAAGACGCCACCCTCGAGAGCGACTCCGTACGCCATCCCATCGACGAAGCGCCCTCAATCGAAACTTTCGACGACCACCGAATGGCGATGGCTTTTGCTCCGGCGTCGATTGTCGTGCCGGGTATTACGATAGAAGATGCCGAAGTGGTATCGAAATCATATCCGAAATTCTGGGATCACCTCCGATTATTCGGCTTCAGATTTAGCGAATTGGAACAATGAAAGGAGCGCTGATAATTCTCGCCGTGACAGTCGCTGTCGGGCTTATTCTCTATATATTAGACCGCGTTACGCGCAAGCCTGACGGCAAAACGGCTGACGACACTCCCGAGGCAAACGACGACGCGCAGCAGTGCTGCGGTATGCACATAACGTGCCAAAAAGACTCGCTCGTCAAAGCCTCGACGGAGATTGTCTATTACGACGATGAAGAACTCGACCGCTTTGCCGGAATTGCTCCCGACGGCTATACCGATGAGCAGACCGAAGAATTTCGCGACATAATGCTTACCCTCCTACCCGACGACATTGCCGGATGGGCTCGTTCGCTCGAACTGCGTGGCATTGCGCTGCCCGAGATTGTGCGTCAAGAACTTTTAATGATGGTCGAAGAAACTCGCCGAAGCAGGTCGTCAAAATAGCGACCGTGCAACGACGCTTCCCATATAGAGTATGGCTATGCCGAGCGCCGCATAAAGCAGTCGAGCCGCACGGCGCGACATCTTGCCGGTTAGCATTCGGGCGTTCGAACTCTCGAAAAACCAATGCCAATTAAACAATGAAGCGAGTATCGATAGCATTCCTGCCACGAAAAACACTACACAAATAAATATCGATGCCCACTTCATTGTCTTAGTATTCTTATCAATTTACAAAATTCACGGTCGTACCCTCAGCGCCTTGCTTCCAATTGTCAGGAAGGTATGATTCCACAACCGAATATACCTCGCTATTTGCCAGGCAGTAGCAGGAAGTGCCGGCGGCACGATGCGAGCATGGTTGCAATGACCGTCATCAAAGATAACATTTTTATGTCGTGGATTTTTGCGTTACTGTTTGCAATTCTGCTCTGCCAATCATCGTTGGCAACTTCGATTATTTACATTCTAAAGTTCGGGAAATTCAATAGTTATGGTGCGAGCATCGCTACTGTCGGCAACGATATCAACGCGAACGGTGTCGTAAGGCAAAAGCGCCTCAATCTTTTCAGGCCATTCGACCATACAAACCGCGCCACAGTCGAAATAGTCTTCAGCACCGATGTCGTACGCCTCGTCCTCATTTTCGATGCGGTAACAGTCGAAGTGGTAAATCAGTTCTGCCGTAGTTTCCGAACGATATTCGTTGATAATGGAGAACGTGGGCGAATTGGCAGCATCGTCTACGCCAAGTTCGCGGCAAATGGCACTGATAAACGTCGTTTTGCCGGCTCCCATCTTGCCGTAGAATGCAAAAACCGTGTAGTCGCCCATCATAGCGACAAACTCACGAGCCGCCGACGCCAATTCGTCGAGCGAATTTATTTTTATCGTTTTCTTTTCCATACCTATATAATATAATTATTTTTTCAATTTTCTTTTTAAATTGCGCAAAGCAAACACGACGTGGCGCAACGTGGTCGGAATTGTGCCGTAATATTTGCACATTATGCGATAGCGCTCCCTGAGCGACGCACGATGGTTGCGGTCGGTCAAACCGTCGGTGAGATAATCGGTAACGACGTCGTCGATATAACGGCTCGTCTGCATCTTTTTCAGAAAGCGGAGACACCATTCGTAGTCTGCCGAAAACCGATACTGCAAGTCGTAAGGCTCCGCCATTTCGCGACGCACAGCCATCGACTGATGGCAAACCAGCATCCCGTGTCGAAACGACTCAAAGCGCAAATCGGGCGGCGCCGTAAGGTGGCGCATCCCGACGAAACGACGCTCGGCGTCGACGAGTTGCGTTTGCCCGTAGATTATGTCGGGATTGTAGCGGGCAGCTTCGGCATATTGCGCCAAAGTGGTCGGACGATGAAAAGCATCGCCGGCATTCATAAAGATGAGATATTTTCCGGTTGCCAAAGCAATACCTTTGTTCATCGCGTCGTAGAGACCACCGTCGCGTTCCGACACAATACGAATTCCCTCTATCCCACTGCGTTGCGCCAATGCCACCGTACCGTCGGACGAAGCACCGTCGACAATCAGGTATTCGTAGTCGGTGCACGTTTGCTTAGCCACGCTTGCCAACGTCGCCGGAAGTTCGCGCTCCGCATTGTAGGTTATAGTGATTATGCTGAATGTTGCTGCCATCCTTAATAATTTACACGCAAAATTAAGAATAATATCACTTCAATACCAAATTTTCGACATATTTATTGCTTTTTTACGCTGACAATATTTTGCGTTATCAATTTAATTATTACCTTTGTAATGCAAAAAGATTAACAAATTAAAAATTTTAACAAAAATGGCTTACGTAATTGACGACACTTGTGTTGCTTGCGGTACTTGCGCAGCAAACTGCCCCGTTGAAGCTATCAGCGAAGGCGATATCTATGTGATTAACCCCGACACTTGCATCAGCTGCGGTACTTGCGCTGACAACTGCCCGAGCGAGGCTATTCACGAAGCTTAGTCTTCTGTCAATAGATCACAAAACCGCTACTTCCTCTCGAGGTAGCGGTTTTTGCACTCGAACTGCACTTAAATCCAATAAAAATAATGAACGGCTTGAAATTTATAGGAATCATTCCGGCACGATATGCTTCACAACGCTTCCCAGGTAAACCCCTTGCCGACATTTGCGGAATGACAATGATAGAACGCGTCTGGCGTCAGACACGCCGCGCGCTCGACGACGTCTATGTGGCTACCGACGACCAACGAATCGCCGATGCTGTCAACGCGTTTGGCGGTCAAGTGGTGATGACTCGCGCCGACCATCGTAGCGGAACCGACCGCTGCAACGAAGCATACGGCAAAATCGGCATAAAGGCCGACGTTGTTATCAACATTCAAGGCGACGAGCCGTTTATCCATCCCGAGCAAATCGAAGCCATCAAAGAATGTTTCGACGACGCGTCGACTCAAATAGCAACGCTTGCGCGCCCGCTGTCTGCCGACAGCAGTTTCGCGACGCTCAGCGACCCGACTAAGCCGAAACTGGTGATCGACGCCAACGGCTACGCGCTCTACTTTTCGCGCTCTGT
>JAQXVL010000155.1 GCA_029224905.1 Bacteroidales bacterium | reverse complement strand
ACACGTGCTCTTCCTGCTCTACGAAATCATCACGCGCCGTCAGCCCGGTGAGAAATTCTTGGAATACGCCCAAATGACAGGCTTGTTCCTGCTCATAGCCTTACTGCTCTACGCTAACGGCAACGACATTTACCGTTTCTTCATAAAATAGACGATGAACTACAAAAAAATACAACTCAAACGAGGCAAAGAAGATTCGCTCGGGCGCTTCCACCCCTGGATATTCTCAGGAGCCATTGCGCGCATTGAGCCCGGAATTGAAGAAGGCGACACCGTCGAAGTGTGCTCATCGACCGGCGACTTTCTCGCCGTAGGGCACTACCAAATCGGCAGCATCGCCGTGCGTATTCTCGACTTCGGCAAACGCGAAATCGACGAATCATTCTACACCGAACGCCTCAGCCAAGCATACCTGCTACGCAAGTCGTTAGGACTCATTCGCCCCGACAACAACGCATTCCGTCTCGTTCACGGCGAAGGCGACTTCCTGCCGGGATTAGTGGTCGACATCTACGACCGCACAGCCGTTGTGCAAGCCCATTCGCCGGGCATGCACTACGCACGCAACATGATTGCCGACGCGCTGCTTAACATCGCCGACGGTCTCATCGAAAACGTTTACTACAAGTCGGAAACCACCCTGCCCTACATGGCGCAACTCGACAGCCGCGACGGTTATATCAAAGGCGGTTTCCAAACGAATATCGCCATCGAAAACGGATTGAAATTCCACGTCGATTGGCTTCGCGGGCAGAAAACCGGATTCTTTGTCGACCAACGTGCTAATCGAGCACTGCTCGAGCATTACAGCCACGGTCGCGCAGTGCTCAACATGTTCTGCTACACCGGCGGTTTCTCGTTCTACGCCATGCGCGGCGGCGCTCGACTCGTCCACTCCGTCGACAGTTCGGCAAAAGCAATTCAACTCACCACTGCCAACGTCGAACTCAACTTCCCCGGCGACCCACGCCACCAAGCCTTCGAGCAAGACGCGTTCCGATTTCTCAACGACATCGACGGCCGCTACGACTTGATAATCCTCGACCCGCCGGCTTTCGCTAAGCATAAAAGTGCGCTGCGCAACGCGCTGGTCGGCTACCGCAAACTCAACGCAAAAGCGTTCGAGAAAATCCTTCCCGGCGGCATTCTGTTTACCTTCTCCTGCTCGCAAGCAGTGTCGAAGGAGCAATTCCGCCTGGCTGTGTTCTCGGCAGCCGCCGCTTCCGGTCGTCGTGTCAGAATTCTGCATCAACTCACGCAACCCGAAGACCATCCTATCAACATCTACCACCCCGAAGGCGAATACCTCAAAGGACTGGTGCTTTACGTCGAATAATTATATAAAAACAACTACGATATGAAAAAATCAATAATCCTCTCGGTCGGTTTAGCCGCATGCATGGCAACAGGCACATACGCCGCCGAGAACAACAATTTCAACTACAAAGTGGACAGATTCGCCGACATCGAAGTGCTGCGCTACCGCGTTAACGACTTCGAAAAACTCTCACTCCAACAAAAACAACTCGTCTACCACCTCACCGAGGCGGCAGCCTACGGTCGCGACATCCTAACCGACCAAAACGGCAAATACAACCTCGCCATACGTTCTACCCTCGAAGAGATTTACAAGAACTACAAAGGCGACCGCTCGACCGACGACTTCAACGGCTTCGTGACCTACCTCAAGCAAGTATGGTTTGCCAACGGCATCCACCACCACTACTCGACCGACAAGTTTACACCGCGCTTTTCGTCGAAGTTCTTCGCCGACGAGGTGGCAAAACTTCCGCAAGCAACCATCGCCGCCATCGGTTATGCCAACGCCGCACAACTCGTCGAAACGCTTTCGCCCGTGATTTTCGACCCGACGGTAATGCCAAAACGCGTCAACCAAGACGACGGCCACGACTTGATTCTCACTTCGGCTTGCAACTACTACGACGGCGTAAACCAAAGCGAAGTTGAGACTTTCTACAACGCAATGAAGCAACCCAACGACCCGACGCCAATCTCCTACGGCTTGAACTCCCGACTGGTGAAGCGCGACGGCAAAATCTACGAAGAAGTCTACAAAGTCGGCGGAAAATATTCTGCCGCAATCGAGAAAATCGTTGAAAATCTGCGCAAAGCATCAGCGTTTGCCGAAAACGACAAGCAACTCGCGCACATCAACAAACTCATCGAATACTACGAAACCGGCAACCTGCGCACCTTCGACGAATACTCGATTATGTGGACCGAAGACGTTGTCAGCACGGTTGACTTCATCAACGGCTTTATCGAAAACTACGGCGACCCGCTGGGATACAAAGGCGCGTGGGAATCAATCGTCAACTTCAAGAACGTCGAGGCAAGCCATCGCACGGAGGTTATCAGCAACAGCGCTCAATGGTTTGAGGCTAATTCGCCCGTCGATGCTCGTTTCAAGAAAGAAAACGTCAAAGGCGTGACCGCCAAGGTGATTACTGCAGCAATTCTCGCCGGCGACTCTTATCCGTCGACACCTATCGGCATCAACTTGCCCAACGCCAACTGGATTCGCGCAAGCCACGGCTCGAAGTCGGTAACCATCGAAAATATCACCGAAGCCTACGACAAAGCCGCCCAAGGCAACGGCTTCAACGCCGAATTTGTTATCGACAGCGAAACAAGTGACCTTATGGATAAATATCTCTTCATCGTCGACAATATGCACACCGACCTTCACGAATGTCTCGGCCACGGCTCCGGCAAACTTCTCCCCGGTGTGAGCGAAGACGCGCTGAAAGAACACGGCTCGACTCTCGAAGAAGCACGCGCCGACCTCTTTGCGCTCTACTACCTTGCCGACGCCAAGATGATTGAACTCGGTCTGCTCGACAATGCCGATGCCTACAAGGCTGAATACTACAAATACATCCTCAACGGACTTATGACCCAACTGATGCGCATCGAGCCGGGCAAAAACATCGAAGAGGCTCATATGCGCAACCGCCAACTCATCGCCGCTTGGGCGTACGAACACGGCAAAAAAGATAACGTCATCGAGATGGTGAAACGCGACGGCAAAACATTCATCAAAATCAACGACTACAACGCGTTGCGCAACCTCTTCGGCTCACTGCTTGCCGAGATTCAACGCATCAAGTCGGAAGGCGACTATGCCGCCGGAAAAGCCCTCGTTGAGCAATATGCCGTCAAGGTCGACCCGGATTTGCACCGCGAAGTGCTCGACCGCTACGCACGCCTCGACATCGCCCCCTACAAGGGTTTTGTCAACCCCGTCTACTCGTTGAAGAAAGACGATAACGGACAAGTTGTCGACGTGACGCTCGACTACACCGAAGGCTACATCGACCAAATGCTCAGATATTCGCGCGACTATTCACCGCTGACCGCCGGAAAATAACACATCCGCAATGGACACTCTCAAAAACCGGCACATAGCCATCGAAGTATCGCCGATGGGCGCCGAACTCCAAAGCATTGTCGACCTCGCAAACGGTCGGCAATGCCTCTGGCAAGGCAATCCCGACTACTGGCGTCGCCGCTCGCCCGTGCTCTTCCCCATCGTGGGAAGCATCTACGACGGCGAAACGCGCGTCGACGGAAAAGTATACCGCATGAGCCAACACGGCTTTGCTCGCGACATGATGTTCTCGCTCGTCGAATCGACCCCGACGTCGCTGACTTACGCTCTCGTCAGCAACGACGAAACGCGGGCGATGCTCCCCTACGACTTCCGCCTTGAAATTTCGTATACGCTCGTCGAAAAGGCAATCATCGTCGGTTGGCGCGTCGTAAACACCTCGTCGACCGACATACACTTCCAAATCGGAGCGCATCCGGCATTCAACCATCCGGATTTCGACCCGACAAGCCCCATTGCCGGCTATTTCCGTTTCGACAACCGCGAGCCGCTGACGCTTTCGGCTATCGGCGAAAAAGGTTGCCTCAAGCAAGCGACAACCGTGCTCACCACCGACGACGGCGTCTTAGCGCTTACGCCCGACCGATTTGCCGGCGACGCACTGATTTTTGAGAATTCGCAAATCCACAGCGTCGAACTGCTCGACCGCAACCGCAAGCCGTATCTGCGCGTCGACTTCGATGCGCCGGTGCTCGGACTTTGGGCGCCGCGCCGCTCGGAACACTCGCCCTTCGTCTGCATCGAGCCGTGGTACGGACGTTGCGACCGCGAAAACTACGTCGGCGAATTTGCCGACAAAGATTGGGTAAACACCCTCGCTCCCGACGAAACGTTCGAAGCAAAATACACCATCGAAATTGTCTGACACCCGCTCAACAACCGATAAGAAACGTAAAAGCAGATTCAGAACGGCATTTCTAATCTGCTTTACTTTGTTTACGGCACTCCGATTCTCCGAAATGCCGACAGCGGAACTCTACGTGCCGGAAGTGGTCGACATGCGCAGCCGCATCGATTTCGGGCATTTCCTACCGCAACACGTCAAGCCGAAAGACATCATCGTAATTCATTCGACCTACAGCATCCACGACTACGCCTATTCGCTCGACGGCGTCGTCGCACAGTTTCGCCACTACAACGTGTGTCCGCACTACATCATCGACCGCGACGGACGAATCATCATCACCGTCGACGACGACTGCATTGCCTACCACGCCGGGCGCAGCACTCTGCCGGGCACCGACCGCCGGAACGTCAACGCCGAAGCGTTCGGCATCGAAATTATCAACACACCATGGTCGGCGCCAACGCCGCGACAATATGCCGCACTGCTCTACCTCACAGGGCATCTTCGTCATCGCTACCGAATTGCGTATATCGTGCGCCACAGCGACATCTCGCCGCAACTCAAAGATGACCCCTGGATGTTCGACTGGCAGCGCTTCAACCGTGCGCTCAAGCCGCAAGTGCGTCCGCGAAAAAAAGGGGATAGGAAACAGGAAACAGGGGACAGTATATAGAAAATAGAAAACGAGCACCGCAGCATTGTCTGCCACGGCGCTCGCCACTCAAAATAATCAAGATTATCAGACCTATTAGAGCGTATAACCCCAGTCGTCGAGCACTTTTGACCAATGCTCTTCGACGAGTTTCACGGTCTCGTCTTTGTATTGATATTTATTCTTCTTATAGCCTTTCTTCTTGTCGAGATAAGCCTTGATGTCAGCCTCGGCGGCATCGAATCCCGGCAACTGCAAGCGGTTGTAGATGTCTTTCGTCAAGTCGAAAGCGTTCTTTTCGAAGTCTTCAAACTTGATTTCCACGAGGTTGCCTTCGGGGATGCATGCCTTATCGGCTTCGTAGCGATTATATAGACGCATATACGCTTCGAGAATATTTTCGACTATTTGCTCGTTTGAAATCTTTTGCAGCATGAGCGGCTGAATCGTGTTGGTAAAGAAGCTGCGAGTGCTCTCAAACACGGTGTAAGGATTGCGCTTGAGGTAGATAAACTTCGCATTCGGATACATCTCGACGAGCGTGCGCACGCGTCCTGTGTGCGGCGGGTTTTTGCTCAGATACTGCGTGCCGCCGGTGTTGGCAAGCGACACCTTGACGAGGCGGTCGAACGTATCCTTAAACACGCGGCGCTCTTCCTCGGTGATTTTCTCAAATGTCAGGAAGCGGTCGCAGTATTCCATCCAGCGTTTCGGGAAAAACCAGAAGTTGTAGTAGGTGTATGGCATCATGTTCGACAGTGCGAACTCCTCTTCTTGCGGGAGGTCGGGGCTGAGTTCCATGTTGTCGGTCGGACGCTTGTCAGGCATCAAAGCCGCCATACTTTTCTTGAAGAACGGCTGTCCCCAAAGCACAAGGTGCGGGAAGACGGTTTGATAGGTCGTCGTGTAGCCGAAATGGTGGTCGCAAGCAAACACGTTGTGGACAAAGGTCGTACCGCTGCGCCAGTGACCGAGGATGAAGAGCGGGTCGTGATCGAGCGGCTTGTCGGCGATTTTCTTGTAGCGGCTATCCTCAAACGCTTTGAGCGAACTAAGCAGGCGGCAAACCGATTTTGTCAAGTAATATTTGCCGCGATAGCCTTTATCGATAGTTTGATCTTTTGTCAGTTCTTTGAACGTCTTCCAATCGGCACCGACGAGGGTATTGACGGGAAGGTCTTCGAATTTAAGTCCCATAGATTATTTGATTTTTATGGTTAAACCTTGTCGTTTGAGTTGCTCGCACACCTTCTCGATTGCGGGGCGATGGCTTTCGTCGATACCGAGTGCACTGAGGTCGATTGTAGCGATAGCGTCGTCGCCGACGAGCTCGCCGGCATCAACTTTGCCGATAATCATACCCACAGCCGACGTATTGTTGGTAATCGGGTCGATGAGGATAAACGCGCCGGTCTGCTTGTTGGTGTGATACGGGTCGAAGAAGAGTTCCTTACCTGTAGTAAAGACGACGCGACCGATTTCGTTGAGTTTGAGCAATTCGACATTCGAACGCTCCATCGTATTAACGTCGACGCGATATTTGATGTTGTCGATGCGTGCGCGAGTGGTGTTGGTGGTTTGCTTGATGAAGAATTGCTTGGAGACGTCCATCGGCTCTTCGTCCATCCACACGAGCATAGCCTCGAAGTTGCGGCTCTCGGTAGGCAGATTGTCGGGCTTGACAATCATTTCGCCGCGCGAGATGTCGATTTCGTCTTCGAGAGTGATTGTGACGCACATCGGCGGGAATGCTTCTTCGATTTCGCCTTCGTAGGTCACGATGCTCTTGACGTGCGAGGTCTTTCGCGAAGGCAGCGCCATCACTTCGTCGCCGCGACGCACAACGCCGCTTGCCACCTTGCCGCAGAATCCGCGGAAGTCGAGGTTCGGGCGCAGAACGTATTGCACGGGATAGCGGAAGTCGTCGTAGTTGCGGTCGAGGTCGATGGGCACGGTTTCGAGGTAGTCGAGCAAGCATTTGCCGCTGTACCAAGGCGTGCGCGGGCTCTTTGCCACCACGTTATCGCCTTCGAGCGCCGACAGCGGAATGCAGTAGACGTCGGGGATGTTCAGGTCGGCGACAAATGCATTAAAGTCGCTGACAATCTTGTTGAACACGTTTTCGTCGAAGTCGACCAAGTCCATCTTA
Source organism: Bacteroidales bacterium (assembly GCA_029224905.1). GTDB lineage: Bacteria > Bacteroidota > Bacteroidia > Bacteroidales > Muribaculaceae > Limisoma. The sequence goes on along the minus strand of JAQXVL010000155.1, from coordinate 9,470 downwards.
TTGACAGCGAGCACGAGGTGCTTGATGCCGAGAAGCGAGATGAGATAAGTGTGACGGCGAGTTTGTGTTATCACGCCGGTACGCGCGTCGACGAGAATCACGGCTGCATTGGCTGTCGAGCCGCCGGTAATCATGTTGCGCGTATACTGCTCGTGTCCCGGAGTGTCGGCGATGATAAATTTTCGGTTGTTGGTGCTGAAGTAGCGGTAAGCCACGTCGATGGTTATACCCTGTTCGCGTTCAGCCTTCAAGCCGTCGAGTAGCAGCGCATAGTCGATGTGTTCACCGGCATTGCCCACGCGCTTGGAGTCGCGTTCGAGGGCGTCGAGTTGGTCCTCGTAGATTTTCTTACTGTCGAAGAGCAAACGACCGATAAGAGTCGACTTACCGTCGTCGACAGAGCCTGCCGTCAGGAAGCGAAGCAGGTCTTTCTGCTCGTCGCGGTCGAGGAATTCTTTTATATTAAGATTTGTTGTTTCCATTTGTGTAAGCGTTTAGAAGTAGCCTTCGCGTTTTTTCTGTTCCATACTTGCCTCTTGGTCGAAGTCGATGACGCGTGTAGTGCGTTCGCTCTTGGTGGTGGTCATCATTTCTTCGACTATTTTCTCAATAGTGTCGGCACTCGACTCCACGGCACCGGTAAGCGGCCAGCAACCGAGCGTGCGGAAGCGCACCATGCGCATCTGAATCTTGTCGCGATACTGCTCGGGAAGGCGGTCGTCGTCTGCCATAATGAGGTTGCCGTCGATTTCTACGATAGGACGCTCTTTAGCGTAGTAGAGCGGCACGATGGGAATGTTTTCGAGGCGGATGTACTGCCAGATGTCGAGTTCCGTCCAGTTCGACAAGGGGAAAACGCGGATGCTTTCGCCTTTGTGAACGCGAGCGTTATAGATGTCCCAAAGTTCGGGGCGTTGATTTTTGGGGTCCCATTGATGGAATTTGTCGCGGAAAGAGAAGATACGCTCTTTAGCGCGGCTCTTTTCTTCGTCGCGGCGTGCACCACCGAAAGCGGCATCGAATTTATGCTTATCGAGTGCGGCAAGCAGCGCTTGAGTTTTCATCAAGTCGGTATGCACTTTACTACCGTGAGTAAACGGACCGACGCCGGCGCGGAAAGCCTCTTCGTTTGATTCTACGATTAGGTTCCAGCCGTGCTCTTTTGCGTATCTGTCACGGAATTCTATCATTTCGCGGAATTTCCATTTCGAGTCGATGTGCATCAGCGGGAACGGCACTTTGCCCGGAGCAAACGCCTTTTCTGCAAGTCGCACCATCACTGACGAGTCTTTTCCGATGGAGTAGAGCATCACCGGATTCTCGAATTCGGCGGCTACCTCACGGATAATGTGGATTGACTCTGCCTCCAATTCCTGGAGGTGACTTAGTTTGTAGTTCGACATATTTTGTTGTTGTTTTGTTTCGTTATTTTTGTTGTGCCGAAAGCAACACTTTAGGAATAATCAAATCGAGCAGGCGCTCAACAGACTCTTGCAGCGAAAGTTGCGACGTGTCGAGGTCGAGAGCCGGCGACGTCGGAGCTTCGAAGGGTGCGGAAATGCCGGTAAAGTTCTTGATTTCGCCGCGACGAGCCTTTGCGTAAAGCCCTTTGACGTCGCGACGCTCACACTCTTCGAGCGGCGTGCTCACATACACTTCGAGAAAACTGTCGGCGCCGATGATGTCCGACGCCATGCGACGCATCTCGTTGTCGGGGCTGATGAATGCCGCAAGGGTGATGATGCCGGTGTCGACAAAGAGTTTGCCCACTTCGGCGATGCGGCGGATGTTTTCGCGACGGTCGTCGGCAGTGAAGCCGAGGTTGTTGTTGATGCCCGAGCGGATGTTGTCGCCGTCGAGAATTCGGCAAAGCAAGCCGCGACTGCTCAACTCGCGCTCGAGTGCGATGGCTACCGTACTCTTGCCGGAGCCGCTAAGCCCGGTAAACCATATCATAATGCCGCGCTGTCCAAGGAGTTGCTCCTTGTCGGCGCGCGTCTGCATTCGGTCGAATATCGGATAAATGTTATTGTCCATAGTCTTATCGAGTATTGGTTAGAATTCCCAAATCATTGGAATTGCGAATACTGAAATTACAAAGGCAATTATGTTGAGCGGCAAGCCGACTTTGACGAAGTCGGTAAACTTGTAGCCGCCGACACCTTGCACGATTAGGTTGGTCTGATAGCCGATAGGCGTGCAGAAACTTGCCGAAGCCGCCATACAAATCACCACGAAGAACGGCGTCGGGTCGACATGCAACTGGTTTGCCACAGCAAGTGCAATCGGGAAACTCAGCGCAGCCGCCGCGTTGTTGGTAATCAGTTCGGTGAAAATGTTGGTGATGATGAAGAGCACTGCCAAGATGCCATAAGCGCCGAGGCTGTCGGTCATGTTGATGACGTAGTTGGCAATCATCGGTGCAAAGCCCGAATTGTTCATCGCCTTGCTTATGGCAAATGCACACGCAATCGTCACAAGGATGTCCCAAGAGATGTATTTTGTGTACTTCTTCGGCGGGAAAATCTTGGTCCACGCCATAATTATTGTGGTGATGCAGACGAAGAAGAACATATCCAACTTCATCGACGGCACCAATTCTTTCATAAACGGAAGTTCGCCAATCGTAGCGCCGGCAATCATAAACACGAGCAAGCCGAGCGCGAGATAGCGGCGTCCGCGCGACTCCTTGGGCACTTCGTCCTTGCCGTTTGCCACATACAAGAACACGCGCGAATCACCCCACGTCGGGATGAACGTATCGTCTGCCCAAAGTATCAGCGTGTCGCCTTCGAGAATCACCAAGTCGTCGAGGTCGGTCGTATACGACTCGCCGTTGCGCTTCACCTCCTTGACGTATGCACCGTAGTGGCGCGTAAAGTTGAATTCGCCGAGAGTTTTCTTGATGCCGGGGAAACGCGCGCCGATGATTACCTCAACGCGATGCAAGCCGCCCGACGGATTCTCGTCCTCACGCTCGAGGTTGTCCTCACGCGAATCCGGCAGAAGTCGTTTGGAGAAAAACAGGAGATAGATAATACCGGCAATGGCGATAAAAATGCCCACACGCCCGAGTTCGAACATCGAAAAGCCCTCCAATCCGGCGTCGAGCACCATACCGTGCACAACCAAGTTGGTCGACGTGCCGATAAGCGTACAGATGCCGCCGAGGATGGTTGCGTACGACAGCGGGATGAGAAACTTTGTGGGCTGCATCTTCATCTGCTCTGCCCAGCGCTTGATGATTGGCGCAAAAATCACGACAACCGGTGTGTTGTTGAGAAACGCCGAAATCGCCGAAATCGCCGGCAAGAAGCGCAACTGAGCACGCATCACCGACACCGGCTTCTGCGGCAGCAACTTCTTGATAATCACGTTAAGCGCACCGCTCTGACGAACTCCTTCGCTCACCAGAAACAGCAACGCTACCGTTATCATACCCTTGTTGCTGAAACCCTCGAGCATCTCCTTTGGAGTCAAAATGCCCGCACAGAGAAACAGCACAACGATGCTAAGCAATATCATGCCCGGGCGCATCAAATCGAATATCAGCGCCAACAGCATCGCCAACATACATACAAGGACGAATATTATTTCAAAACTCATTGTCTTTCTTTTTTTCGTTTATGTCGGCAAATTTACATAAAAAGTATTAAAAATGAAACAGTTATACTAACAATTGTCGCCGATTTGGTATAAAATTGTCTATTTTATGTTCAATAATTTATGAATTTGCAACGACAGTCGCCACTTCGGATTGTCGAGGCACGCACGGATGGCGGCGTCGCGTATCGTACGATTCATCTTCTCACTCCCGGTATCGACCGGCTGCAAAAAACGCAAATTGGTTGCTATACCGTCGTATTGACTCAAGTCTTGACCGCGATAGACCACCTTCAGCTCGTCGCAAAGCGGAATCACCACCTTGGCATCTTCCTGCCCCTCGACGTCGAACTTCGGCGAAAGCGTAATCCAATCGATATTGTCGGGCAGCGGATGCGTTCCGTTGGTTTCGATAGCCACAAACCGATGCCCCGCCTTGATAGCCTCAACCATCTCTTCGTCGACCACCAACGATGGCTCGCCGCCCGTCAGAATAACAGTTTCCGCCGGATAGCGGTCGATTTCGGCAAGTATCTCAAAAATAGTCATTTCGGTATGCTTCTCGTGGCGAGTGTCGCAGAACGGGCAACGCAAATTGCATCCCGAAAAGCGCACAAACACTGCCGGAGTTCCCGAAAAATAGCCCTCACCCTGAAGGCTATAAAATATCTCGTTGACTTTAAATTTCTTCATCGCGTACATAAGTTGCCGTATTGCCTTCCGACTCCACAACGTCGACGCGATAGCAGTTGGGCGTTTGGTCGCAAATCCAACGAGCGATGTTTTCGGCGGTAGGGTTGAAGGGCAAAACGTCGTTAAAATTCTTATGATCGAGGGCTGACTGAATCCGCTGCTTGATTTGCGTAAAGTCGCACACCATGCCGTTTTCGTTGAGTTCGGCGGCGCGACAATGCACGGTGACAATCCAATTATGGCCGTGCATCTGAGAGCATTTGCTCTCATAGTTAAGCTGCAAGCGGTGACAGCCCGCAATTTCCAATCGTTTTGTTATATAATACATTATAATATCTTCGTTTTAAACTGCGAAGATACGGCAAATCACCCGAAAAAGCAAATTTCAGCCCACCAAAGGCGGAGGTTATTGATATAGTCGCACGTCGGCGGCGGCTCTGATAAAAGATTGGAATTAGGAATTTAAAATAAAAATAATATGATTTTTATTATTTTATTAAAAATTCTTTGTATGTTTGCAACCGAAAATCGGGTCCGAAGCCTTTTATGTAGAAGCCTATAAATGGCGGGGAAAAGTTGCTCTTTCGGAGCGGTTTGACTGTGGGGATTTTATTTTATTTAATTTAAATAACAAAAAAAGAAGACACAATGAAGAAGTTATTAACTGTATTAATTGTTTTCTTGTTTGTATGCTCATGCGGCAACAAGAAAAGTACTGACGGCAGTCAAGTCGATTCAACAGCTGTAGACACAGTCGCTGTTGTTCCTATTGATTCCACAGCTATCAAAGACAGCATTGCCAAGGCTGATAGCGCGGCAATTGTAAACTATTTGCAAGACCTCTACACTTATGTGCTTAAAAACAAAGGCAATGAAGAAGAGTTGGCAAGTCATTTTACAGACGATGTAAAGAATCGACTTGAAAAGGCTAACGAATATGGTAGCGGTATAGCTTTTTGGGAATTAAGAACCGGAATGCAAGACGGTCCTTCTGATGTATGCAAGGTAAAAAGTATTACCAAGAATGACGAATGGTATGTTGTAAAATACCTTGATATGGGCAACAACGGCACTACTAAATTCAAGGCAGAAGTCCAAGATGGTAAAGTTATAGTTTCTGATTACAAAAAGATGTAATTCAGACTTTTGAACACAATAAAAGAGGGTGTAACATTTTTGCTACACCCTCTTTGTTTGCCATCTCATCAGAATAATTCAGAGAGATACCCGGGAGCAGCAATATTCACTTCTAACGGATCGACTCGGACATTCTCATCGTGTCGAAGATACGATGAGAATGAAAAGCCCCGGAGGGGTGCCAATTGTGGGTAACGCCGGGTTCAGTGCCGGAGGTACTTAACCCGGTGAACAACAACATAGATATTCGAACCTCGTTAGAGGTTCGGTCGTGATAGCAGTTCCGGCCGCCGAGATAGCGGTAAGCCAACGAAGCAACCACAACCGAGCATCTCCGAAGCTCGCACTCTAATTCACTGTCTTTCACCGGGTTGAACCTCTCCGAGGTTAAACCCGGCGTTACCCACAATTGCTGTACCTTCGGCACAGCTACCCTTGCCGTATCTTCGACACGGCAGGGTTACTCGGTATTGCGTATTTATATATTTCAGAACATCATACAATGGTAAACAATACCTTCATTATAACGTAATAAAACGAGGGTGTTCCTAATTTTGCTACACCCTCTCGTTATTTTATACGCGTAGCATTTTCTACTGAGTTAGCCTGCGAAGGCTATCCAACGCTACCACGAACCGCAGTTCGGATGTCTTTTTCTACTACACCGATTTTTTAAAGAGAAAAATTTGCAAGTGCTCGAGTTTGGAAGTATCTTTGGGGTAAACAAACAAAAAAACCTAACACAAAACCAAAATCTATGAAAAAACATTTCTTATTAGCATTGGCAATAGGCGTGGCGCTTGGCGCAAATGCCTTGCCGAAAGGGGCAACCGAACCTGCTCTGCTTCTACGCACGAGCCAAGGATTAATGGCACCGGTATGGTCGCCTACGGGTGACAAAATCGCCGTTACCGGCGACAACTATTGTGGCATTTTCGTCGCTAACGCCGACGGTAGCGGGCTGAGCATCGTCACAGAAGAGACGGGCGCCGGCTATAAGATGTCGTGGAGCAACGACGGTGCGCAGATTCTCGGCAGAACAAGCTCTCTCGAATCCGGCAAAATTTTCTATCAAGTAAAGACATGGACCGTTGCCGACAAAACGTCGCGCGTTGTAGTCGACAAGACTCGCGCTCTGACGGGTACTCCGACCTGGAAGTCGCTCGCCGCACTCGACAGCAACGGCAAGATGAAAGCCTCGGCAATCGTCGGCAACGTCTACGAAACGCTTATGAGCGACCCGGCAGGCGCTGCACAGCAAATCGGTGCGCTCGGCGAATTTTCGGGTAAGATACTCATCAACCCGGCACTCTCGCCCGACGGCACGAAAGTGGCATTCCAAGTGCCCGGCAAAGGCATATACGTTTGCGGCAACGACGGCAGCAACCTGCATTTCGTTGCTAAGGCATCGCATCCGGCATGGCTTGCCGACGGCGAAACTATCGTGGCTACCGTGGTCACCGACAACGGCGAAACATTCACCGGCTCGAAACTCTACGCCATCGACACTCGCAACGGCGAATCCGTATTGCTCGTCGACCGCGAAGGCATGATTCCGCTCACTCCGTCAGTGACAGCCGACGGCGCACGCGTTGCCTTCGAGAACGCTGCCGATGCTTCTATCTACGTTATTAACCTAAAATTCTAAGCATTATGAAACGAACGACTTCTATCATAAAGAAAAGCATATTAGCCGTAGCGCTTGCTGCTTGTGCTACCCCATGCGTTGCCCAGACGCCGGCAGTTACCGGTTGGGGCGACTATAAATTTTTCCTCGACCCGGGTCACTCCGGCCGTGAGAATCGCGGTCTTTGGGGCTACTCCGAAGCTCAGAAAGTGCTCGAAGTGGCAAAAACCACTCGCGAATACTTGTTGCAATATACCGACATTCCGGAAGACGCCATCAAGATGTGCCGCGAAACCGAAGCCGACGTAGTCGACCTCGAAGAGCGTTCCGACATGGCAAATGCCTGGGGCGCCGACTTCTACTACTCTATCCACTCCGACGCTTCGTCGACAGTCAACACCACAGTGACACTCTTCGGCGGCTGGCGCAACAACGGCGTGGAAATCGAGAAAACTCCTAACGGAGGTAAAGCATTCGGCGAAATCCTCAACCCGAACCTTACCGGCGTGATGCGCATCACCACTCGCGGCAACTGGCACGACCGTTGCTACTACGACAAAACTCCGGAAACTCATACAAACCAATATCCCTACTTGTCGGTGAACCGCCGCACAACCATGCCGTCAATCCTTAGCGAAGGCGGCTACCACACAATTGCTTCGCAACAGCAACTCAACATGAACGCACAATACAAGCGTCTTGAGGGCTTTGCAGCTTTCCAAACAATCTTGAAATATCGCGAACTGAGCCTCCCCGTTCAGACATTCCTCTGCGGTATCATCACAAACTCTGAAAACAACGTGCCCATCGACGGCGCAACTGTTACAGTCGAAGGTAAAACCTACACCACCGACACCTGGGAAAGCCTCTTTAAGAACTATACGCTCAATCCGGACATGATTCACAACGGATTCTACCTCTTCGAAAACCTCGAAGCAGGCAAGAGTGTCGAAGTTACTTTCTCCGCACCGGGATTCGACTCGATTACTCGCACCGTTACCATCAACTCGAACCTCGAAGGCACGTCGAACGACAACGTAACCTGGCTCGACGTTCAACTCACGTCGAACGCTCCGGCAAAAGTGTCGACAATCTCAGTCGAAGACCTTTCGAAGGTGTCGTTGGTAGAGCCCATCGTCATCACCTTCTCGCGCAACATGGACCGCACGTCGGTTGAGCAAGCGCTCTCTATCGACAACGAAGGCGACATCACCTATAAGTGGGAAAACGACTATACACTCACTATCGACGTATCAAAACTCACTCCGCTTCAGACCTACAACCTGACCATCGACGGCTCGATTGCGAAAAACTCGCAAACCCAACAACCGTTCGACGGCAACGGCGACGGTGAAGGCGGCGACAACTACGTGCTGACGTTCACAATGGCTGAACCCGACACCGAAGCACCGAGAGTAGTATCGACCGACCCGATTGCCGACGGCGAAGTGGCTTACACGCTCCGCCCGGTTGTTCGCATCGAATTCAACGAGCCGCTCGACTGGAACGAAGACTCTAACGGCGACTGCATCACCGTAACCGACAAAGACGGCAACACTTACGCCGGCAAGACCACTCATGCCGTTGTTGCCGATGCTTCGGTGCTCCACTTCTACTTCAACGAAGACCTCCCGCTCGACCGCTGCTTCCTCGTAACCGTCAACGAAGGACTTAAAGACCTTTCGGGCAACGCAACACGCAAGTATTCGTTCCGCTTCTTGTCGGAATATCGCGGAATCGTTTCGCAAGAGACTCTTCTTGCACTCGACGACGTTTCGGGCTTCTGGGCTCCCGACGGCTCGGGCTCTTCGTCAGGTCTTACACAAGAGGCTAACTCGTTCACCGCAGCATCAGGTCTCGCCGCTGCCGGCTCAGGCTCGAGCTGCAAACTCCACTACGACTTCGACAAGAACTCGGCAGCCGGCAGTTGGATGATTCGCGAATATCACTCGTCGCAGAACATCACCAAAGCAACCAACGACGGTATTCTCACCTACTGGCTCTACGGCGACGGCTCGAACAACACCGTCAGCGCAACCCTCCGCGTACGCACAGGCAACAAAAACGGTGGTTTGAAATATAACCTCAAGCCCATCAACTTCCGCGGATGGCATCTCATGACATGGGATCTGCAGAACGACTCTTACGAAGCATTCACCGGCACCGACGAACTCGCAGCCGATTGGCGCTTCGACAGCTTCATTATCCGTCACCAAAACACCGACAACGACCCGTCGGCTGCTCCGCAAGCATGGTCGGGCGACATCTACTTCGACAGCATGGAATTCAACAAGTTCGACAGTGAAGCAGTTCGCAATGCCAAGATTGACGACATCACCATCAGTTCCGGCGCAGTAGGCACAATCGACGCTAACGCTATCCGCGTATACCGCTCGGGCAACACCATCAA
>JAQXVL010000154.1 GCA_029224905.1 Bacteroidales bacterium | reverse complement strand
TTTAAGGAACTATTTACATTGGATAGTGTCCGGAAATATGTAAATACGCAATATCCGGTACCCCTGCCGTGTCGAAGATACGGCAGGGGTGGCTGTGCCGAAGGTACAGCAATTGTGGGTAACACCAGGCTCAACCTCGGAGAGGTTTAGCTTGGTGAATATCAGCAAGTTATGGTGCGAGCTTCGGAGATGCTCGGTTGTGATAACAGACGCCGACGGCATGGTTAGAGGTTATAGACCGATTTCGGGTTCCCAATTCCAAATTCCCTTTCTGCTATCACAACCGAACCTCTCACGAGGTTCGACTTCTCTATGTGACTGCCGTTCACCGGGTTAAGTACCTCCGGCACTGAACTCGGCGTTACCCACAATTGGCGCCCCTCCGGGGCTTTTCATTCTCATCGTATCTTCGACACGATGAGAATGTCCGAGTCGAGCCGCTTGAGGTAAATATTACTGCCTCGGGAATCTCCCGAGATTATTCTGATGAGATATCAACCAAGTAGGTGTATACGCCCTCGTTTTTATTTGATATTTTTAAAGAAAAATGTTTGTTATACTAAATAAAAACTATTACTTTTGCATACGATAACAAACAGTAATGGGAAAGAATACATTTGGAAAGGTAATGCCGAGAGCGCTGGCTCAGTATCTGTCGGTAATGGGCGAGCAAATCAAGTTGGCACGCAAGCGGCGACATCTGTCGATGCAAGACGTTGCCGACCGCGCTACCGTGACTCGTCTGACGGTGTCGAAAGTCGAGCATGGCGACCCGACAGTGTCGATGGGCATTTATGCGCGCGTGCTCTTTGCGCTCAATTTGGAAAAAGACCTACTCCAACTGGCAGCCGACGACGCCCTCGGACGCCAAATCCAAGACGCCGAACTGCTGAGAAAATAAGGAGGGAAAATGGAAAAGATAACAGTATACGCAGATTTCGACTTCCTTGCCGAGCCTCAAGAGATTGGCATACTGGGATACGAACACGTTCGCGGCAATGACAATTTTGTGTTTGAATACTCTCGAGAGTGGCTCAAACGGCATGGCGGCATCATGCTGAGCGGCGACTTGATAAACGTGCCGACGATACAGCACACTCGAAACAAAGACAGCGTATTCGGATTCGTCAAAGATTCCTTCCCGGATCACTGGGGACGATTGCTGCTCGACCGCCGAGAGCGTCTAACGGCGCAATCAGAGGGTCGCCCCGTTCGTTCGCTAACCAACTACGACTACCTAATCGGCATTGAGGACCACACTCGTATGGGCGGTATCCGTTATAAAAACGACGACAGCGACGAATTTATCAACGTCGGGACTCGGTTTCCCGTTCCACCGATTGAGAGTCTCCGCGCCCTATGCGAAGCATGTCGGGAGATTGAGTTGGCTGAAGAGCGTAATGAATTGCCGGAACAACGATGGCTAAATCGACTGATTGACCCGGGCTCATCGCTTGGCGGCGCTCGCCCGAAAGCAAATGTGGTGGATAAAGACGGAAAATTGTTCGTTGCTAAATTTCCATCGAAAAAAGATACTGACAATACAGAACTCATCGAACACTTCTCCCACCGATTGGCAGCAAAAGCCGGCATAAACGTGGCAAAAACCCGCACCGTCAGAATTACCGACAATCGCGACCTTCTGCTTTCAGAACGGTTCGACAGGACAGCCGACGGTAAGCGCATTCATTTCACCTCTGCGATGTCGCTACTCGGCTTGGACGACGGCGCAGGATGCGATAGCGGCAACGGATATCTTGACATAGTGGATTTCATCCTTCAAAATTGCACCGACGTGAAGCAAAACCTCATAGAACTTTATCGACGAGTGGCATTTAACGTGTTGTTCGGCAACACCGACGACCACTTCCGCAACCATGGTTTTCTGCTCACAGCTAAAGGATGGACACTGTCGCCGGCTTACGACATAAACCCGAGCAACAAGATGCATCAGTGCCTTTTAATCGACAGTACCACAGAGATGTCGGATGTCAACTCATTGCTCGCAGCAAGCGAAAGCTATATGTTGGAGCGACAAGAAGCATCCTATATAATCGCCGAGGTACGCGACGCCATCAAAGACTGGCGAACGACAGCCACAGCATTGCAAATCGCACCGAAATTGCTCGAAGCCTACTCTCCCCGTTGGGACAAGCTATAACCTCTTACCTCAAAACCCCGCCAGGCGGATTTTTGTTTCTTCGAAATCGGTGATAAGGTCGTGCATAATTTCCGCTACGGGTTTAATCTCGCGGATTGCGCCGACGATTTGCCCGATTTCCAACTCGCCGTTAGTCAAATCACCCTCAAAAATGCCACGCTTCGATGCGGCACGTCCTAAGAGTTGACGCAACTCGTCGGCTTCGGCTCCTCGGCTCTCGGCTTCGGCGATTTTAGTATACAATTCGTTCTTTATCAAGCGAGTCGGAGAAATCTTCTTAAGAGCGAGCATCGTGCCGTCTTCGCCCAATTCGACGCACAACTGTTTAAACGCCTCGCTTGCCGAACTTTCGCGGCTTACGGCAAACAGCGTTCCAATTTGTACACCTTCAGCGCCAAGCGCCATTGCGGCAAGCATCGCTCTACCCGAGCCTATACCACCGGCGGCTATCAACGGCAACGAAACCGCATCGCGAACTTGCGGAATCAGCGCCATTGTGGTCGTCTCTTCGCGACCATTATGACCTCCGGCTTCAAAGCCCTCAGCCACAACAGCATCCACACCGGCTTCCTCGCATTTCTTTGCGAATTTGCTGCTCGACACAACGTGAGCCACCTTGATGCCGGCGTCGTGAAGCATGCCGGTATACTTTTTGGGACTTCCCGCCGAAGTGAATACGATTTTCACGCCTTTTTCGATGATAATCGACATCAGTCTATCGATTTCGGGATACATCAACGGCACGTTGATGCCCCAAGGAGACGACGTTGCGGCATTCATCTTGTCGATGTGCTCGATGAGGGTTTCGGGATGCATACTGCCTGCGCCGAGCAAGCCCAATCCGCCGGCATTGCTTACCGCCGACGCCAAACGCCATCCGCTACACCATACCATACCGCCTGCGATGACGGGATATTTGATTCCAAAGAGTTCGGTTACGCGATTCGATTTCATATTAGTTGAAGATTAGTTGTTATTAATGCTGATAAATCATCCTTGTCCTTGCGAAACGATGTCGACAACGGGCTGCCATGGCAACCAGCCGCGACACTTCATCTGCCGACAAAAGTTACCGTCATCGGAAATGACGTACAACGTCGTATTGTCATCGCCGCCCCACCCGATACGGTATCGGCAGCGCACGGGGACCGGCAGAATTGCACGCACGCGCCCGTTATGGTCACACACTTGTATGCCTATGCGCGTCGAACAATATAGGTTGCCGCGATTGTCGTAAATCAAGTTGTATGCCGGGCTGTCGCCCTCGAGCCGATAGAACGGTTCGGCGGCATAAAGGCTACCGTCAGGCGCAAGCAGATGGTCGTAAACGACGGGATGTGTCGGGCTTGCAACTGCAACGTGACGGCAATTGGGCATCATCGCGCAAATCGAGTCGTAAGGCAATGGGGTTGCCGTATCGACAACGCTATCTGTCTTCGTCCATCCGGAGCCGTCAAGCAAAATTTGCTCAAGCATGTCGTTTTGACTCTTTCCTGCCACAACGCTGTCGCCCAGGCAAAGCCAGCGGATGACGCGGTCGAAAATCCGCGTGCCGTGCGCTATGCTGTGTCCGCCGTCGCCCCACTCGTGTTCAACAGCGTAGCCGGCAAAGCGCAGTGCCGATTCAACGGCAAGGTTCTCTTCAAACCAATCGCCGAACAACGGATTCCACGCATCTTTCTCGCCGTCTTGTAGAAATACGCGAATCGGCTTTGGTTCGGTTTTGCGAATCAGCGAATGATATGAACCGCCGCCGCGCATAGCCACAAATGTGCCGCACGCCGAGTAGACACGTCGGAATAAGTCGGGACGCTCCCACGCCATCGTGAAAGCCGCAATGCCGCTGCTGCTGGCGCCTGTGACGATGCGTCGGTCGGGATTTGACGTAAAGCGGATTGCCCGTCCATCAGCGGTCTTGAGTTTTTCTACACGCGGAAGCACTTCGGTTTCGACGAAATCGGCAAGCAACGGGCTACAACTGTCGAACTCGTAACTGCGGTTATAGCGCAACACGTTCGAATGTCGGTCGACAACCCGCCCCGGCTCGACAAACACACCAATCATCACCGGCAGCTGATTCTCGCAGATTAGGCTATCGATAGTCGCTACGGCATTAAACAGATTACCGTCGAGCCCTACATAGAGCCAAGCCTCACGGTCGGGAGTATATTGCTTTGGCACATAGACTTGAATGCGCCGCTGAGTGCCGGGAAACAGCGCGGAGTCGGCAAGGTCGAACGCCAACGTCTCGCCTTGTGTTGTCCATGCGCCGGCGAAAAGGAATGCCGCGCAACAGGCTAAAGATGTAAGAAAACGCCTCATTTCAGCAATTCATCTAATTCCTTCGCCATGTCGTCGTAGGTAGCCAACGGATAGTCGATATGCACATATCGAATCGTTCCTCTGCGGTCTGAGATGAAGATGTGAGGAACAGTGCCGGGCGCAAACAGGTGCAACACGTCGCGGTTGTCTTGCTGCGAATACGGGAACGTAAGCCCGTGCTCCGCCCAATATTTTTCCAAAGTTTCCGCCGTGTCGCCGGTTCCGATTCCGACAAACTTAATCTTGTCGCCATAACTCTCATACACATCTTGGAGCACCGGGAATTCTTGCTGACAATCATGGCACTCGGTGTGGAAAAACACAATCAAACTCGGTGTTCCAACAAGCTGAGCCCTATCAATGGTAGAGCCGTCGTTCATCAGCACGCTGAATTTCGGCAGTTTGTCGCCGGGACGGAGGTCAATTTCTCCGCTTGGGTTGTCTTTGTCGTTAACGCATGCCGTCAGCGCAAGAACCGACGCAAATACAATAAATATTCGATTAAACAGTTTCATAATATTACATTTTATTGCAAAAATATCAACAATCCGTCAAAAATGCAATATTTTATCGGTTAAAATTAAACTTTCAACGACAAAGGTTTGCACCTTCGGCAAGAATGTCATAATTTTGTAATTATTATCAATAGGCATCAATTATTGATGCCAAAACAGCATGAAAAATGGGACAATATAAGACGTTATTGACTTGCGCATTGCTGAGCATTGCCACGTTGACGAGTGCGACAGAAGAATTTGAAATCACCGTCTACAACGGATACACCGAATACGAGAACTATGCCGCAATGAGAATTAACCTTAACGAAACAACCAACGAGGGCGAACTCAGCAAGTTGATGTACACCGACACTCAGCCGTTTAAGCTGGTTGTGCCGGAGCAGATGAGTATGTCGATCGACGGCTCGGTGACGTTTACCCCCAAAAAGATTAGCGATTTGTTTTTCAGCAACCCGTCGAACATTTACGAACAAAAATATCAACAAGGAGCGAGTTATGTTATAGAGGCTGTTTTGGGCAATTCTATTGAAGAAATCGGCGACTATTGTTTTTACCAATTCAAGAATCTTACAAGCATTGTTATGCCGTCGCAGTTGAAACGCATCGGCAGCTCGGCTTTCGAGTTTTGCACGTCGCTCACTTCCGTCGTCCTTCCCGAGGGTTTGGAGAGCGTCGGCGACAACGCGTTCTATCGCTGCAACAGCATTGAAGAATTCATTTTCCCCAACAGTTTGACAACTTACGAAACATTGTCGTTTGCCGGTTGCGCCAACCTCAAACGCATCTATCTGCCGGAAACGGTCACTTCGATAAAAGATTCGTTCAACTCGTGCAAATCGCTTACCGACGTCTACATTTTTGCGACGACGCCACCGGCTCTTATCAACGAAACCGAAGATGCCTCATCGTTTCCGCCCAACGTCCAACTCACGATACACGTTCCCGAATCCGCCTACAATGCCTACTACGAAAAATGGCACGGCTTGCGCTATATGGACAACGCAACCATTGTGCCCGACATCAAAAGCGGCGTCAACTCGGTGCGCAACAACGGTTTGACAGTAAAAACCTGCGGCGATGCGCTCAGTGTTGAGTCGACGGCAGAAGGTATCGAGGTTTTCTCGATTTCCGGAGTTTTGATGGCATCGACTACGAACGGCAGTCTGCAGACCCGCTTGCCGCACGGCATCTACATCGTCCGCTCAGCGAATACCTCGAAAAAGGTTGTGCTCTAAGCCGGCATCCTGAAATCATCGCCGAACAGGCTACCGACAGTATTGCGATTGCTGAAACGATCGGTCAACGCATAAGCGATGCGACGCATCTGAAGAGCATCCAACTCCGGCACAAACCCGACGTTGAGCACAATCAGCGAATGCACATTACCGCGCACGTCGCGATACGACACCTTCAGTCGATAATAAAAACAGCTACATCCGACCGTTACGGCGAAATGCCACGGCTGATAATCAGTCGATTACCAAACAGTTTCGACAAAATTCCATCGAAAAATTTCTTAAAAATTTTTTTCAGGGTGAAAGTTGGGCTAAATCTTCAGATTTTGTGTATAAAATAGAGACTGTCTAACTTTGGTTGTTAGACAGCCTCTCCGATTGTAATAATGCCGATTTTTTGAGATTTATTCGCACGTCTCGGATTTATTTTGTAAATTAGCTTGGTAATTGACATCGCAAAATGGATAAAGGACAAATCATATTATATCAAACGCCGGAAGGTGACTCAAAGACAGAGGTAAGATTGGAGAACGACACTGTTTGGCTCTCTGCAGACCAAATGGCTGAACTTTTCCAAAGAAACAAATCTACCATTTCAAGGCATATAAAGAATGTACTGGAGGATGGCGAGTTGAACGAAGCGGCAACTGTTGCATTTTTTGCAACAGTTCAAAATGAGGGCGACCGAAAGGTTGAGAGGATGATTGCTTTCTACAACCTCGACATGATTATCAGCGTCGGCTACCGCGTTCACTCTTATCGTGGCGTTCAGTTTCGAATTTGGGCAACCAAAGTATTGAAAGAATATATCGTAAAAGGTTTTGCATTGAATGACGACCTTTTGAAACGCGCCGGCGGCGGGAATTACTTCGACGAACTGCTTGCCCGAATCAGAGACATACGTTCAAGCGAGAAAGTGTTCTATCGAAAGGTGCTTGAAATTTATGCACTCAGTATAGACTACGACCCGAGTGTAGAAATGACACAGCGGTTCTTCAAGACGGTGCAGAACAAAATGCATTACTCGGTCCACGGACATACGGCAGCCGAAATCATCTACGAGCGAGCTGATGCTGATAAGGACTTTATGGGACTAACCACATGGTCGGGAGCCATGCCAACCAAGCCGGAAGCGGAAGTTGCAAAAAACTACCTGACGAAAGATGAGATAACTTCTTTGAACAGGATTGTAAGCCTCTATCTCGATTTTGCCGA
>JAQXVL010000153.1 GCA_029224905.1 Bacteroidales bacterium | reverse complement strand
TATTTTTAGCTTTATCGATGTGTAATTTTTGCGATTTGTGATTATATTTGCAAAAACGGATTGTCATATGAGTGAGATTGAAGATAAATACATCAGCTTGCTGACCGATTTCGGGTTTAAGCGCATTTTCGGAACCGATATGAATAAGGATTTACTTATCGGCTTCCTGAACGCGCTGTTTGAAGGTTCGCACGTGATTACCGACGTGAAGTATCTCAACACCGAGCATCTTGGCGATGTTTACGCCGAGCGGAAGGCAATTTTCGACGTGTATTGCGAGACCGATAATGGCGAAAAATTTATCGTGGAGATGCAGAATGCGTATCAAGAGTTCTTCAAAGACCGCTCGCTGTTCTATTCCACATTCCCAATCCGGGAACAGGGCGTTAAAGGTCATGAATGGGACTTCCATCTCAACCATGTTTACACGATTGCTTTACTCAATTTCGATATGCACGAACCGGCGTTCGACCCGGACAGAATTAGTCATACCGTAAAACTCTGCGACATCGATACACATGAGGTTTTCTACGCCAAACTTGATTTCATCTACGTTGAGATAGCCAAATTTAACAAGTCGGTTGATGAGCTTAGCACAACATTTGAGAAGTGGTTATATGTGTTGAAGAACTTGTCGAGACTCGACCGTCAGCCGCAATCGTTGCGCGACAAGGTGTTCGACCGCTTGTTCACCCAGGCGGAAATCGCCACATTCACCCCGCGCGAACTTCGAGAATATGAAGACAGTCGCAAGGCATATCGCGACCTCAAGAACAGTCTCGATACTGCCAAGCGCGATGGTATCAAGGAAGGTTTGGAGAAAGGCCGCAAAGAGGGTCGCGAAGAAGGCCGTGCCGAGGGTTTGGAAGAAGGCATGGAAAAAGGATTGAAGAAAGGGTTTGAAAAAGGTCGTGCCGAGGGTGAAAGGTTGAATTCAATCGCAGTGGCTAAGGAGTTGAAGGCTATGGGGCTTGACGACGACGCGATTATGCGAGCCACCAGACTCTCTGCTTCTGATCTGGCGGCGCTTTTTACCAAGTAGCATAGTTGCCGGTCATTTCTTTCTACTTATGTCGGTTTAATCCGCTCAAGTGTAGGATAATTTCTTAAAATCTATTAAAAAATGCATTGTTTAGTGCTAATAGTTTGCGGAATCAAAAATATTTCTTAACTTTGCACTCGCTTTTACGGCAAAACTCGGTATGGCCCATTCGTCTATCGGCTAGGACGCAAGATTTTCATTCTTGAAAGAGGAGTTCGATTCTCCTATGGGCTACTAATTAAAAATTAAAATTGATTTAAAATGGCAAATCATAAATCAGCATTAAAGAGAATCCGTCAATCAGAGACACGTCGTCTTCGTAACCGTTACTATGCAAAGACAGCGCGTAACGCAGTTCGTCGTCTTCGTGCAATGAACGATAAGGAGCAAGTTACTGCAGCATTCAACAAGGTAAGCTCGATGCTTGAGCACCTCGCATCTAAGGGTGTAATCAGCAAGAACAAAGCAGCTAACCTTAAGAGCAAGCTTGCAAAGCACGTTAATAAAGTAATGGTCGGCTAAACGATCGTACTTTAATAGTTGGCCCATTCGTCTATCGGCTAGGACGCAAGATTTTCATTCTTGAAAGAGGAGTTCGATTCTCCTATGGGCTACCACAGATAAGCGTTGGCTTTAGCCAATGCTTTTTCTGCTTATAAAACAATTAAACCAACCAATTAATTTTAACAATGAAAAATTATTTTAAATTATTCTTTGTGGCTTTGTTTGCCACAATGGCGTTCTCGTTTGCATCGTGCAGCGATGACGACGAAAAGGATTTGTCGGGCGAAGAACAGGAAGAAGTGACGAAAAACGACATCGTCGGAACATGGGAGATTGCACAAGTGTCAATCGATGGCGGCGAAACCTACATTGCGTGGCCCTACGAGACAACCAGTGCTACTTTTAAAGCCGACGGCACCTACACCGGAGTGGGCTATTTCGGTAACGGAAACGGCACTTGGAAGCAAGTTGGCAACATTATCAATACCTACGTCGACGGCGAATTGTATATGTCGTACGAAGTCATCGAATTGGAGTCAACGGCATGCACGCTGAAGGTTGCAATTTCGGAAACTAAGAGCATCTTTGCAAAATGCGTTAAGAAATAGTCTCTACATTTTGTATAAGATTTAGCCCATAGGGATGCGGTCAGTGCCGCATTTCTATGGGTTTTTCGTGCGGGGAATGCTTGTCTATATGTCTGATATTCAGCAGGAAATGGTTGCAGTATACTGCGACCGGGTAGGCGAGCGGAGTGATTCTGCAATTCTGCTACGACAACCGACCCTCTCCGAGGCTCGAGGTCGGGGGGCTTCGCTCCTCACGCTCAGCACTCTCCGAGGCTGACCGTTTACCACGACCGGCGCGTCTCCGACGCTCCCATCCACAGCGTATCTTCGACACGCTGTGGATGCCATCAGCGCTTACCACGCCTGCAGGGTCGCACCGAGGCGCGACGCTGCAATTGTTTTATAATCAATACAATAACCGCGCGTAAGCGCCGTGTAACCGCATCGCAGTGCCGCATAACCGCGCTCTGCGCCGCATAACCGCGTCGCAGATGCCGCCTAACCGCGCCGAAGGCGCCTTATTTCAGGCTTTTTATCCAGTCGGTTATGTCGGTTAGGAGTGTGGTATCGATTGTTGTTTCGGATTTGCCGTATTCGTTGACGGTGCCGGTTTTGCACGGGTGCATATAGTGGCTGAGTTCGCTGTGTTTTAGATTGTGTTATGACGGTCGATGACCCAGCGGAGGAAGTCGTCGAATGAGGGCTGGAAAGCGCCGTAGCTTTTGCGTTTTCCGTTTTGAGTGCCTACGATAGTCCACTGATTGGCTGGCGCCATTTCGAGCGTATAGTATGCGCAAGCGTTCGACGAGGTGCGTACGAAGACGGCGCCGAAAGCGGGATGTCCGGGCTCTTCGGGCTCGGGAAATACGTAGACGTGGAGTTGTGCGGTGTCGTCGATTCGGAACGCCTCGTGCTGGAATTCGTCCCAGTTGAAGCGCACTTCCGGGTAGTTGTTAAGGATTACTGATTGCCAGTTGAGTTTGTCGGCGAGAATGCCGTGGTCGACCACACCGGCGTTGATGTCGTCGACGAGTTGGGGAATCCATTGATATGCGACGAAAATGCGTCCGTCTACCGTAGTTTGCTGATTCATTGTGCTTGTTTTTTGCAAAGATAGTGTAAAATTTGCTTTTTCGTTTGATTTGCATTACTTTTGTAAACTCAAACCAAAAACGAACAATGTCTGTAGCCACCGAAAGTGAACAAATCGTCCCGATAAAGTTCCTGCCGCACTATAAGGAAGTGCTGTGGGGTGGCACGAAAATATCAGAATATAAGGGCGTAGATTTGCACGACTCGAACGTCGGCGAGAGCTGGGAAATCTCGGCTGTGCCGGGTGCGGAGTCGGTTGTTGCAGAAGGACGAGACGCCGGTTTGACAATCACCCAACTTATCGAAAAATACGGCTCGCGGCTTGTCGGCAAGACGGTCTACGACGAGTTTGGCACGACATTCCCGCTGCTGGTGAAAATCATCGATGCCAACAAGGATTTGTCGTTCCAGGTTCATCCCGACAATGCGTTGGCACGAGCGCGTCATAACTGCTTCGGCAAGACTGAGATGTGGTACATCATTGATTGCCGCCCGGATGCGCGACTCTATGCGGGTCTAAATCAGGACACTACGCCGGAAGACTATGAGCGACGTATCGAGGACGGCTCGATTATGGACATCGTGACATGCCACGACACTGCGCCGGGCGACATCTATTTTCTTCCTCCGGGCTGTACGCACTCGATTGGCGCCGGCAATCTGTTGGCGGAGATTCAGCAAACGTCGGACATCACTTACCGCGTCTACGACTATAAGCGCCGCGATGCGAACGGCAACTTCCGTCAACTGCATACGGATTTGGCTCGTGAGGCGGTGGACTATCGAGCTTTCGATAGCAAAATGGCGTATGAGAAGGACGATACGTGCTCGAAATTGGTCGACTGTGAGTTTTTCCGCACGTCGCTGCTCAAGGTAGCCGGTGCGCAACGATATCAGAACGAGCGCGATTCGTTTTTGATTGTTATGTGTATCGAGGGCGAAGTTCAAATCGGACCGACGTCGCTTCGCCGTGGCGAAACGGTGCTCGTTCCCGCCGAAATGAAAGACGTTGACATTCAAGGCACCGGCACGCTCCTGCTGGCGACGGTGTGACAGGTAATAGGTTAAAAAGGCATCTTCGATGCGGTTATGCGGCGCTGACGCGCGGTTATTCGGCATCTACGATGCTGTTAGACGGCGCTGACGCGCGGTAAGAGGTAAGAGGTGCTGCCGGTAAACGATAAATGCTCTACGATTCCCGATAAACGTTTCTCTTTTGGGCGTTTTCGCTTTGTTTTTTATGCGATTTGAATTATTTTTGCAGTATATAATACGTAGTGGCTAAACTAAACCGAAAACACGATGATGGATTTTTTTAACATAACGTTTCCGTTGACCGACCCGACGTGGATTTTCTTCCTGATGTTATGCATCATCTTGTTTGCGCCGCTACTTCTGGGAAAACTCAACATACCACATATCATCGGACTAATCCTTGCCGGGGTTGCAATCGGCGAGCACGGGCTTCATCTGCTCAACCGCGACAGCAGTTTTGCGCTGTTCGGCAACGTGGGGCTTTACTATATTATGTTTCTTGCGGGATTGGAAATGAATATGGACAATTTCCGCTCGATACGCGGTAAGGCGGTGACTTTCGGTATCTTAGGATTTATTATCCCGATGCTGATGGGCTACGCCGCGAATGTGTGGGTGCTCGGCTATGCGGCAATTCCTGCGGTACTTATGGCGGCGATGTATGCGTCGCACACGCTTGTGTCGTACCCGATAGTTGCGCGCTACGGCGTGTCGCGACATCCGAGTGTGAGCGTGTCGGTGGGCGCAACGGCGATAACCGACTGCTTGACGCTGTTTGTGCTGGCAATCGTCGGCGGACAGTTTAAGGGCGAGGAACAGGATTCGCTGCTGTGGCTTTGGCTGATAGTGCGCGTTGTGGTGCTCGGCGGACTGATTATATTCTTTTTCCCGCGTCTCGGGCGCTGGTTTTTCCGCAAATACAGCAACGGCGTGGTGCAGTTTATATTTGTGCTTGCGTTGGTGTTTTTGTCGGCGGGCTTGATGAAACTTGTAGGCATGGAAGGCATACTTGGCGCGTTCTTGGCAGGCTTGGTGCTCAACCGGCTCATCCCGCACGTGTCGCCGCTGATGCACAACATTGAGTTTGTCGGCAATGCGTTGTTTGTGCCTTACTTCCTGATAGGGGTTGGTATGCTGATAGATTTGCGCGTGTTTTTCGGCAGTCTGACGGCGCTGAAGGTAGCCGGCGTGATGATTGTTATGGCGTTGATATCCAAGTGGGTATCGGCGTGGGCTACGCAGAAAGTGTGCCGAATGACGAGTCTCGACCGCAAGATGATGGTCGGGCTGAGCACGGCACGTGCGGCGGCGACGCTTGCCGTTGTGCTTGTGGGCTACAACATAATTCTTCCCGACGGGAGTCACTTGCTCGGCGAGGAAGTGCTCAACGGTGCTGTTGCGCTGATATTGGTGACGTGCATCGTCAGTTCGTTTGTCACCGAGCAGGCGTCGCGTCGCTTGGCGCTCGACGAGTCGGCGATGAACAACAGTGCAACCGACGACGATAGCGAGCGCATACTTGTCGGCGTGTCGAACGACGAAACGTCGAGCCATCTCGTCGACCTGGCTCTGCTGATACGCAATCCGAAACTTAGCGATAATCTCGTGGCGCTCAACGTGGTAACCGACGGCGGCCGGACAAACAATTCGCGTCGCAGCAAGCGACTGCTGTTGGCGGCGTCGAACGTGGCTAATGCCGCCGGAGTGACCATCAAGACGATGAGCCGATTCGGTATGAACGTGGCGTCGGGCATCGTGCATACGCATAAAGAGCAGGAAACCACCGAGCTGATTATCGGCTTGCACCGCCGAGTGAACATTATGGATTCGTTCTTGGGCGGCCTGTCGGAGACGCTGCTCGACGAGGTTCGCCGCGAGGTGATGGTGGTGAAGATGCTGATGCCGTTCAACACGATTCGACGCATCGTCGTAGCCGTTCCCCCGAAAGCCGAATATGAGGCGGGATTTACCAAATGGGTCGACCACCTGACGAAGATGGCGAGCGCTATGGGCTGCCGCATCTACTTCCACTCGAACAGTCGCACGCTCGAATATATACGCCGCATAACGTACAGTCGTCCGATAAAAGACAAGGTGACGCTGCAAGTGATGGAGTCGTGGGACGACCTGTTGATGCTGTCGGCGGCGGTCAACTACGACCATCTGTTGGTTGTCGTGACGGCGCGTCGCGGCTCGATTTCGTACGACAAGTCGTTCGAAAACCTGCCGGGACTGCTAACGCGCTATTTCTCCAACACGAGTCTGCTTCTGCTCTATCCCGATCAGCACGGCGAGCCGACGGCGCTGCAAGCCTTCGCCGACCCGATGCAGGGACACCTCAATCCGGTGTCGTGGTCGACGACGATACGACACAACTACGACGTGGTTCGTCGGTGGTTGCACTCGAAATTCAGCAGATAATACCGATAATTATAAGCAGCGCGGCGTAGATGAGCATGTTGCGTGCCGTAGCGCCGAGCAGCGGGTTGAGCGCGGCGCCGCTTGAGGCAAGGATGCGTCGCCAGGTTGAATAGTGTAGTCCCAGATAGATAATCGGCGCGAGAATGTAGACGTTGCGCAGCCCCCAAATACCCATTGTGAGCACGGCTCCGGCGAGTCCGAAGATGAGATAAGCCACGGCGGCGGTGCGGCGTCCGAAGATAACTACCGTGGTGCGTTTTCCGGCGGCGCGGTCGTCGTCGACGTCGCGGTAGTTGTTGACAATCAGCACGTTGACGCCGATCAATCCGATTCCAACCGAGCCGGCAACGACGTAAGCGTCAATCGTACCCGCTTGGAGGTAGTAGGTGAGTGTGACGGGCACGACGCCGAAGAAAGCGAGCACGGCAACGTCGCCCAGTCCGTGGCGCGACAGCGGATACGGTCCGGCGCTGTAGGCGATGGCAAAGACGGCGATGGCGATGCCTATTGGCACGAGTTTCCAGCCGCCGAAGGGAATCAGGCAGCAACCCACGGCGCAGGCTGTTGCGAGAGTGGCAAACGTGGCACGGCGCATGGCTTTCGGCGAGATGTCGCCTTCGGTCACTCCGCGGCGAAAACCTTCGCGGCCGGGGCGGTCGCTGCCGTTCGCCCAGTCGTAGTATTCGTTGGCGAAGTTTGATGTGATTTGCGCAAGAATGGCGAAAACGAGGCACAGTGCGGCGACACCCGGTCGGAAGCAGCCGTGAGCGAGGGCGTAGGCGCAAGCCACGAGCACTCCGGCGGTCGACACCGGCAGAGTGCGCAGTCGCATAGCCTCAATCCAAGGACGAACGTTCATACTAATACTTGTTGTGCGACGAGATTTCGTCGACGGGTTTGCGTATTTTGTCGCGGTGCGGTTGCGACGAATAGCCGATGGCGATGTCGAGCAGCACGCGTCGCGAGCGCGGAATGCCCAACAGTCGGCGCACTTTCGACTCGTCGAACCAGCCGAGCACGCAGGAGCCGAGCCCGAGGTCGGCGGCGGCGAGAGTGATGTGCGCAGCCAAGATGCCGCAGTCGATTAGCGGAAAATGCTTGTTTTTAATCCATCCGCCAAGGCGCGCCGTGAAGTTCGGCTGCTCCATGACGACGACGATGTGGCATGGCGCTTGCGAGGCGAATTTGTTCATTCCGACCGACTGCAGAGCGTCGGCGAGTTCGGCGCATTTCGTCGGTTCGTCGACCACAATCATGTGCCACGGTTGCGAGTTGCAAGCCGAAGGAGCAAGTCGTGCGGCTTCGACGATTTTGGCGATTTTTTCGGGCTCGACGGGTTTGTCGAGGTAGCCTCGGTCGCTTTGCCGATGCGCTGCCAGTTCGAGAAAATCGTTCATAGTCCGGCTATTTTGCAAATTCCATCAGTCGGCTAAGGTATTTGCCGATGATGTCGAATTCGATGTTGACAACGGTTCCGACGCCGATTTTGCAGAAGTTTGTGTGCTCGAACGTGTAGGGAATAATCGCCACTTGGAAACTGTTGGGCTGCGAGTTGCAGACGGTGAGCGAGACGCCGTTGACCGTCACCGAGCCTTTTTCGACGGTAACGTACCCCTTGCGCGCCATTTCGGTGGGCGCGTCGTAAGAGAACGTGAAGTAAGTGCTACCGTCGACCGAGTCGACAGCCGAGCATACGGCGGTTTGGTCGACGTGACCTTGCACGATGTGTCCGTCGAGGCGACCGTTGAGGAGCATGCTGCGCTCGAGGTTGACGAGGTCGCCTACCTTGAGCAGCCCGAGATTACTGCGGTCGAGGGTTTCTTGAATGGCGGTAACGGTGAAAGTACCGTCGCCGGGGAGGTCGACCACGGTGAGGCACACGCCGTTGTGAGCGACCGATTGGTCGATTGTCAACTCGTCGGCAAAGGGGCATCGCATTGTGATATGTAAGTTGCCGGCTTCGGAACGTAATCCGACGACTTCGGCTGCTGTTTCAACAATTCCTGAAAACATAAGATGTCTAAAAATCAAAGGGTTAAACGTCAGTGCCGGTGCGTCAGAATAGTCAATCTGCAGCGTTGCCATCGTATTCGGGCTCGGTCATGTACTTTAAGTACACTCCCTTCGCCCTCAACCTCGGCGCCTTGCATCTTGACCATTCTAACGCACCGATTTACAAAGTTACGAAATATTTTTCGATAAACGCGATTGCGGCGGCAGTTTCGCGCGGGATTTGATGAAAATTAGATAAAAAAAGAGAGCGGATTCTTGCGGGTCCGCTCTCATACAAAGGCGGGTTGAGCCTTTGTTGTGTCGTCATCCATCCATTCGATATTCACATACTTCTTTTCTGTCAACGACGTAGGGAAATTTAGACTAAATGATTAAGGTTGAAGTGTAAATTTTTGTTCTTATCTTTCTTCTTGTTTACAAAGGTAAATCGAAAATATTTCATAACCAAACTTTTTTCCAAAAAAATGCAACTTAGTATCGTTTTTAAACTAAATTTACACCTATTTGCAGTGTTCGGTTATTTTTTTAACGACCATTCGTAACCGTCTTTAGTATCTTTCACATCGAAACCGATTTCTTTTATTTTGTCGCGAATAAGGTCGGAAGTAGCCCAATCTTTTTTCGCTTTTGCATCGTTTCTGATTTGAAGGAGTAGGTCGACGGCTTTCTCAAACGGCTCGAGCGCATTTGCGTTAGAGCCTTCGACGATGTCGGTTTTGATGCCGAGGATGTCGATGAGGAAAGTCTGATATAGGTCTTTAAGTTCGTCGATTTGTTCGGCGGTAAGCGAAACTTTACCGTCGTTAGCCGAGTTGATAACCTTGCAAGCGTCGAAGAGCGTCGAGATGACCGTCGGGGTGTTGAGGTCGTCGTCCATCGCCTCGTAGCAGCGCGTGCGGTAGTTGCTTACGTCGACCGTAGATGCGTCGGCAGGGCTGAGTGCGAGCAGACGGCGGTAGCCTTCGAGCATACGGTCGAGCGCTTTTTCGGCGGCTTGGAGGGCTTCGTTAGAGAAGTCGACGGTGCCGCGGTAGTGCGCTTGCAGCACGAAGAAGCGGATGGTCATCGGCGTATAGGCTTGTGCGAGCAACTTGTGGCTGCCGCTGAAGAACTCGTCGAGCGTGATGAAGTTGCCCAACGATTTGCCCATCTTTTGACCGTTGATGGTTATCATATTGTTGTGCATCCAGTAGCGGACGGCTTCGTGTCCGTTATGCGCCACCGATTGAGCGATTTCGCATTCGTGGTGGGGGAATTTGAGGTCCATACCGCCGCCGTGGATGTCGAACGTCTCGCCGAGATATTTTTCGCCCATCGTCGAGCATTCGAGGTGCCAGCCGGGGAATCCTTCGCTCCAGGGCGAGGGCCAGTGCATGATGTGTTCGGGTGCGGCTTTCTTCCAGAGGGCGAAGTCGCAAGCGTTATGCTTTTCGGTCTGCCCGTCGAGTTCGCGCGTTGTCGAGAGAAGTTCTTCGACGTTGCGGCCCGAGAGTTTGCCGTAGTTGAAGTCGCGGTTATATTTGAGCACGTCGAAGTAGACCGAACCTTCCGAAACGTAGGCGTATCCGGCTTCGAGGATTTTCTTGATATATTCGATTTGCTCGATGATGTGTCCTGATGCGTGGGGCTCGATGCTTGGCGGCAACACGTTGAGCGCTTCCATATTTTTATGGTAACTGTTCAGATAGTGTTGCACCACTTCCATCGGCTCGAGTTGCTCGATGCGCGCTTTTTTAGCGATTTTGTCTTCGCCGTCGTCGCTATCGTGCTCGAGGTGTCCGACGTCGGTGATGTTGCGGACATATCTGACGGTGTAGCCGATGTGACGGAGATAGCGATAGAGCACGTCGAAAGTCACGGCAGGGCGGGCGTGCCCGAGGTGAGCGTCGCCGTAGACGGTCGGGCCGCAGACATACATGCCCACGCGACCTTCGTGAAGCGGACGGAAGAGTTCTTTCTGCCGCGTCAGCGAATTGTATAAAAATAAAGAATGTTGCATAGCGTTAAGCCTTTCCTCCGCCCATGGGAGCAAAAGGAGTTCCGTTGCCGGGGTTGCCTTTGCCTTTGGGCACGATTGTACCAAAGTTTTGCTCATATTTATATACGTTGTCGTGCAACGCAGAGAGCAGCGTTTTTGCGTTTTCGGGGGTCATGATGATTCGACTCTGTACGCGTGCTTGCGGAGCGTTGGGCACTACGCTGATGAAGTCGAGGAAAAATTCGTTGACCGAGTGCGAAATAACGGCGAGGTTGGCATACTTGCCCGATGCCATTTCGGGCGTAAGTTCTATTTTTAGTTCTTGTTTTTCCATTTTTCTAATGATTTTTTGCAAAAGTAATCAAAAATCGAATTCCAACAAAGCGAAAACGGAAAAAGGGTGCAGACCGTTGTCCGACTGCATCCTTTTTGCTAATCTAATCAGTAGCCTGCATTATTCATACTATTCCTACTGCAAGGACTAACTGACAACGCCTTAGCGCAATGCTCGCTCTTCCTCTTTGAAGGTAGGATTTACTACATTCTGCATCGTCATCGCTGTGCTCACGCTAATGCATTGCCATTTAGCCCTTTCGTAACGGAACA
>JAQXVL010000152.1 GCA_029224905.1 Bacteroidales bacterium | reverse complement strand
ACCTCTGCGGCGCCTCTCCCGGCTCAAGCCTTCGACAAAATCAAGGCTTTTCTTAAATCCTGCCTCGACGGAAAAACTATCGAGTATCGTGTCGACGTCGACCCCGAACTTATCGGCGGGTTTACTATCCGTATCGACTCTAAACTCCTCGACGCTTCCTTGAGCAGCGAACTACGTGATTTGCGTTTAAAACTCATAAGTAAAAAATAAGAAATGATTGACCCAAGTGAGATATCCGACATTCTGAAACAACAACTCGAGGGGCTCAATGCCAAGGCTTCTTTCCAGGAAGTGGGCACTGTCCTTAACGTTGGCGACGGCGTGGCTCACGTCTACGGGCTCGAAAACGTCGAGGCTAACGAACTCGTCGAGTTCGGCAACGGCGCTACCGGCGTGGCTATGAACCTCGAAGAAAGCAATGTGGGTGTCATCCTCCTCGATAAAGTCAACGACGTAACCGAAGGTATGACCGTCCGCCGCACAGGCGAAATCGCTTCGATTCCCGTCGGCGAAGGCCTCCTCGGTCGCGTTATCAACGTCCTCGGAGAACCCATCGACGGCAACGGCCCTATCGAAGGCGAACGTTTCCGCTTGCCCCTCGACCGTAAAGCCCCTGGCGTTATCTTCCGTCAGCCCGTGAAGCAACCGCTTCAGACCGGTCTGAAGGCTGTCGACTCGATGATTCCTATCGGCCGCGGACAGCGCGAACTTATCATCGGCGACCGCCAAATCGGTAAAACTGCTATCGCCGTCGACACCATCATCAACCAGCGTAAAAACTTCGAAGAAGGTAAACCCGTATATTGCATCTACGTCGCTATCGGTCAGAAAGCATCATCGATTGCAGCGCTCGTCAACACCCTCCGCAAATACGGCGCTATGGACTACACCGTTGTCGTTGCCGCTTCGGCAAGCGACTCTGCCGCCATGCGCTACTATTCGCCTTTCGCAGGTGCTGCCATCGGTGAATACTTCCGCGACAGCGGTCGCGACGCCCTTATCGTCTACGACGACTTGTCGAAACAAGCCGTTGCCTACCGCGAAATTTCGCTTATCCTTAAGCGTCCTTCCGGTCGTGAGGCATACCCCGGCGACATCTTCTACCTCCACTCTCGTTTGCTCGAGCGTGCTGCGAAGATTATCGACAACGACGACGTGGCTCGCAACATGAACGACCTCCCCGAGGCGCTCAAGCCCATCGTCAAAGGCGGCGGCTCGCTTACCGCGCTTCCTATCATCGAAACCCAAGCCGGCGACGTTTCGGCTTATATCCCGACCAACGTTATCTCGATTACCGACGGTCAGATATTCCTCGAAACCGCCTTGTTCAACCGCGGTATTCGTCCCGCTATCAACGTGGGTATCTCCGTATCGCGTGTCGGTGGTAATGCTCAGGTGAAGGCGATGAAGAAAATCGCAGGTACGCTCAAAATCGACCAAGCTCAGTTCCGCGAACTCGAGTCGTTCACCAAATTCGGCGGCGACATCGACCCCGTAACCGCGCGTACCATCGATAAAGGTCGCAAAAACGAACGATTGCTCATCCAACCTCAATACCGCCCGATGCCCGTCGAACAACAAATCGCGGCTATCTTCTGCGGTACTAAAGGCTTGATGGCTAACGTCCCCATGGATCAAGTTGCCGACTTCGAACGCTCGCTGCTCGACTTGCTCCAAGCTCGCCACAAAGACGACGTGCTTGCGCAGCTCCGTCAGGGCATCATGACCGACGAAATCGCCGACAAAATCACAGCAGCCGCTCTCGAAGTTACTGCTAAATTTGAGAACTAAACTACACAATAAGATATGTCAACATTACGTGAATTAAAAGGCAGAATCGGTTCCGTGGCGTCGTCGGAGAAAATCACCGGCGCCATGAAGATGATTTCGTCAGCCAAGATGCACAAAGCGGAATTGGCTCTGGCGAAACTCGTCCCATTCCGCACGCAGTTGCAAACTATTATGGGCAATCTCGTGGCAACCGATGCCGAATATACCTCGGAGTTGACAGATGTGAGAAATGTAGAGAAAGTCGCCATTGTCGTTATCGGCTCCGACGACGGTCTCTGCGGTGCCTACAACATCAACATCTTCAAAGACTTGCTCGCTCGCATCAACCAGCTGCGCGCCGACCGCGAAGATGTCTCCGTTGTGGTCTATCCGATTGGTAAGAAAATGGTTAAAGCCGTGAGCAAAATCGCCGCTCCGGGCATCGACGTCGAATGCCGTCCCATCGGCGCTAAAGCCGATGCCGCTCAAGTGCGCGAATTCACTGCTCACCTGCGCGACCGTTTCCTCGCTCGCGAGCTCGACCGCGTCGAAGTGCTCGACATGCACTACTTCTCCGCCGGACGTCAGCGCATCGAAAACAAGGTGCTCCTGCCCGTCTCCGCCGAGTCGTTCGGAACGCCCGAAAACGCTAACAAGCCTTACCTTTTCGAACCCGACCCGAACAAAATCTACAACACGATTTTGCCTCTCTACATCATCTCGGTCATGCAAGAGTCGTTCATGCAAAATGCCGCCAGCGAACAGGCTGCACGCGTCATGGCTATGCAAGCCGCCAACGACAACGCCGGCAAATTGCTCGAATCGCTCAAACTCGAATTCAACAAACTGCGTCAGCAGAGCATCACAACCGAACTCCTCGACATCCTCGGCGGGCAGGTTGATAAGTAATAGTTTATGCACAAGGAAGGGGTTAACATACCGGACCCCTTCCAAGTGCTTGTTAATAATTAATTGTTTAAGCCGGTATTTCATTTAGTTGGATAACTATATATGAGTAGTGTAAAAGAATACTTCTCCGGAATTGGACAAGGTGTCACAAGCCTCCTCAAAGGAATGGGTGTCACCGGTAAGGAACTTTTTACCAAAAAAGTCACGGAAGAATATCCTGACAATCGCGACAACCTCAACATCGGTGAGCGCTTTCGCGGCACGTTGGAGCTGATTTATGACGAAAACGGCAACCATAAATGCATCGGTTGCGGTCTTTGCCAAATGAGCTGCCCTAACGGTACGATTCAGGTCATTACCAAGATGGTCGAAATGCCGGACGGTAAGAAAAAACGTAAACTCGACAAGTACATCTACGACCTCGGCAGTTGTACGTTCTGCCAAATGTGCGAATCGTCGTGCCCCCACGGCGCTTTGCGATTCGTCAACGATTTCGAACACGCGGTCTATACCCGCTCGAAACTTGTCAAGCAACTTAACTATCTCCCCGAACCCGAACCCGCGCCGGCTCCTGCACCCGCAGCTCCTGCCGACGACGCTAAATAATTTCGCCGGGAGAACCTAATTTTGAAAATAATTAAAATAAGTATATATGAATGTAGTAAGTAATTTTATCGTGTACGCCGTTATTGTGCTTGCAATCGTCGTATTCTCGATTCTGTCGGTTACTTCTCGCAAAATCTTACGTGCAGCAACCTATCTGCTGTTTGCGCTCATCGGCACTGCCGCGCTCTACTTCTCGTTAGGCTACGAGTTCCTCGGAGCAGTGCAGCTGGCTGTCTACGCAGGCGGTATCCTGGTGCTCTTCGTATTCTCGATTTTGTTGACAAGCAAACCGGGTAGCAATGCCGAACCCCTTGTGTCGAAAAAACGGTGGCTCGGTCTTACAGCAGCAGTTGCAGGTGTGGCTGTGTCGGTCTACGCCCTCGTGGCTTTCTTCGCCGACAAAGCTTCAAACCTCATGCCTCTTCGCGTCGATATGAACGCTATCGGTCACGCACTGCTCGGTACGGAAAAGTTTGAGTATTTATTGCCTTTTGAGGCGGTCAGCGTCCTCTTGCTGGCTTGTATAATCGGTGGCATCGTTATTGCCCGTAAAAGATAATCGACTATGGATTCTACTGTATTATATTACATTATCCCCAGCCTGATTATGTTCGGCTGCGGTGTCTACGGGTTCATTACTCGCAAAAATCTTATCGCTATCCTCATCTCCCTCGAATTGATGCTCAACTCGGTCGACATCAACTTCGTTGTCTTCAACCGTTTCCTCTTCCCGGGACAAATGGAGGGTATGTTTTTCACGCTTTTCGCTATCGCTATAGCCGCTGCCGAAACGGCGCTCGCTATCGCTATCATTATCAATATATTCCGCGAAGTGAAAAACGTTGATATCGAGAATCTTAACAAATTGAAATTTTAAGGCTTATGGAATTATCGTATTCTGTCGTCACAATACTCTTGCCGCTGTTCATGTTCCTTTTCTTGGGACTCGTCGGCATCAAATTGCCCAAGTTTGTTTCCGGCGTTATCGGAACTTGCGCAATGCTCGTCACTACGGTGATTGCCTATGCCGTAGCGCTTACTTATTTCTTTGACCCGCAGTACGTTGTCGATGGCGTTCGCCAACCCGTCAACGTGCTCAACTACACTTGGTTGACCCTCGGCGACGGGCTTACCGTCGACCTCGGTATATTCATCGACCCGATTGCCGCGATGATGCTTATCGTCATCACTACAATCTCTTTGATGGTCCACCTCTATAGCCTCGGATACATGCACGGCGAAAAGGGCTTCCAACGCTACTACGCGTTCCTCTCGCTCTTTACGTTCTCTATGCTCGGTCTCGTTGTGGCTACAAACATCTTCCAAATGTTCATCTTCTTCGAGATGGTCGGCGTTTCGTCGTATCTCCTCATCGGTTTCTACTACGAAAAACCCGCTGCCGTTTCGGCTTCGAAGAAAGCATTCATCGTTACGCGTTTCGCCGACCTCGGCTTCCTTATCGGTATTATGCTCCTTGCATACTACTGCGGTACGTTCGACTTCGTTGAACTGATGAAAAACCCGGGTAGCATCGTTGCAAGCGCTGCCGGCGTTACTTTCTTAGGTTGCTCGGCTGCTTCGTGGGCTTTGGCGCTCATCTTCATAGGTGGCGCAGGTAAGTCGGCTATGTTCCCCTTACACATCTGGCTCCCCGACGCTATGGAAGGCCCGACACCCGTTTCGGCGCTCATCCACGCCGCTACGATGGTCGTTGCCGGTGTCTATTTGGTGGCTCGTATGTTCCCGATGTATCTCTTCACTCCCGAAGTGCTCGAACTCATAACCATCACCGGTGCCGTCACTGCACTCTACGCCGCTGTTGTGGCTTGCGCGCAGACCGACATCAAGCGCGTGCTCGCTTTCTCGACTATCTCGCAGATTGCGTTCATGTTCACCGCTCTCGGTGTGGCACGCCCCGAATTGCACGAAGGCGTAGGCTACATGGCTTCCATGTTCCACCTCTTCACTCACGCAATGTTCAAGGGCTTGCTCTTCCTTTGCGCAGGTGCTATCATCCACATGGTTCACTCTAACGAGATGGACGCTATGGGTAACCTCAAAAAGTATATGCCCATCACCCACATCACATTCCTCATCGCTTGCCTCGCCATTGCAGGTATTCCGCCTTTCGCCGGATTCTTCAGTAAGGACGAAATCCTCGTGGCTTGCTACTTGCAAAGTCCGCTTTGGGGCGTTTGGATGTCGGCTGTTGCAGGTCTGACGGCTTTCTATATGTTCCGCCTCTACTACCGTATCTTCTGGTGGAACAAGCCCGACTACTCGCACCACACTCCTCACGACTGCGAATGGGTAATGACTCTTCCGTTGGTACTCCTCGCCGTGGTTTCGTGCGTTGCAGGTTTTATTCCGTTCAGCAACTTCGTTACCTTCGACGGTGCAACTCACCACACTGAAATGAACTGGACCGTTGCCGGTGCAAGCATCGCTATCGCCGTTGTCGGCATCGTCATCGCTACAGTGCTCTATCGCAAGGAAAATCCCGTGCCCGACCGCATTGCCGACGCTGTAAAAGGTCTTCACAAGGCTGCTTATCGCCGTTTCTATATGGACGAAGTCTACCAATTCGTTACCCACAAGATTATCTTCGGCATTATCTGCAAAAGCATCGCTTGGTTCGACCACGTCTGCGTCGATGGCTTTATGAACCTGCTGGCTCGTATGGCTAATTCGGCAGCATACTCTATCCGCAAACTCCAATCGGGCTCTATCCAGATGTACGTTTGGATTTACCTCATCGGAGCGCTTGTGCTTGCCACTGCTACTTTCTTAGTACTAATTTGATACACTTACGGAAAATTTTAAGTTATGTTTAATATACTTTTCCTTTTTGTAATTATTCCTGTACTCACGCTTGGTGCGCTTTTCCTCACCAAGACCGTTAATCAGGTCCGTGCGGTGGCAGCTTCCGGGGCTTCGCTCTTGCTCATTGCGGCTCTTTATCTCTGCTACGCATTTGTCGGCGAGCGCGCTGCCAACCCCGACGAACTTATGCTTTTCACCGATTCTTATATGTGGTTTGAGCCGCTGAACATTCACCTCGCTGTCGGTGTCGACGGCATCTCGGTGCTTATGATTCTTCTCTCGGCTATAATCGTCTTTACAGGCACTTTCGCTTCCTGGAAGATTGAACCGCTCACTAAAGAATACTTCCTCTGGTTTATACTCCTCTCGACGGGCGTATTCGGGTTCTTCATCTCGATTGACTTGTTCACGATGTTCATGTTCTACGAGGTGGCTCTTATCCCGATGTATCTGCTCATCGGCGTTTGGGGTAGCGGCAACAAAAACTACGCGGCTATGAAGCTTACGCTCATGCTTATGGGTGGTTCGGCTTTCTTGCTCATCAGCATCCTCGGCATCTACTATCATGCCGGCGAGACGATGAACATCGTCGAAATCGTCCAAGGTTCGGGCGTCGACGCAGCTTGGCAGAATGCCTTGTTCGTTTGCGCTTTCGTCGGCTTCGGCGTTCTCGGTGCTATGTTCCCGTTCCACACATGGTCGCCCGACGGTCACGCTTCTGCGCCTACCGCCGTGTCGATGCTCCACGCAGGTGTGCTCATGAAGCTCGGTGGTTACGGCTGCTTCCGTGTGGCTATCTACTTGATGCCTCAAGCTGCCCTCCAACTCGGCTGGATTTTCATGATTCTTACCGGTATCAGCGTTGTCTACGGTGCTTTCGCCGCTTGCGTAAAGACCGACCTCAAATACATCAACGCTTACTCTTCGGTTAGCCACTGCGGTCTGGTGCTCTTCGCAATCTTGATGATGAACCAAACAGCTATGAGCGGTGCCGTTATGCAGATGCTCTCTCACGGCTTGATGACTGCGCTCTTCTTCGCCCTCATCGGTATGATTTACGGCCGTACGCACACTCGTGACGTCCGCGAAATGGGCGGATTGATGCAAATCATGCCTTTCCTTTCGGTAGGCTACATCATCGCCGGTCTTGCTTCGCTCGGCTTGCCGGGTCTTAGCGGTTTCGTTGCCGAAATGACTATCTTCCTCGGCTCGTTCGAAACTTCCGACATCTACAACGCCGTGCTCGGCGACGGTAACCTCTTCCGCCACGCTTTCGCAATCGTTACTACTACTTCGATTGTCATCACCGCGGTCTACATCCTCCGCGTTGTCGGCAAGCTCCTCTTCGGCCCCGTTCAGAACGAGCACCATCGCTCGCTCGACGATGCTCACTGGTATGAGCGCTTCAGCACCGTTTCTTTGATGCTCGCCATCGCGGTTATCGGCTGCTTCCCCGACCTCGCTAACGGTATCCTCCGCGACAGCTTCGGACCAATTGTTGAACATATTCAAGCTTATTTGCAATAACAGTAACGAACTCTTAAATTGATTTGAAATTATGAACTATTCTGAATTTTTGGTAATGCACCAGGAAATAGGATTGCTAATCGTATTTCTATTAGTTTTCCTGTTCGATACGTTCTTGCCCAAAGGCGCACAAAACAAGTTGACGGTCTTCGCCACCGCTCTGTTTGGCGCTTTCACCATCGGCAGTTTCTTCCTGCCTATGCACGCCGGTCAAGAAGCGGCTTTCGGTGGCATGTTTGTCACCTCGTCGATTGTTATGTGCATTAAAAACATCCTTAACATAGGACTTTTCCTCGTCCTGCTTCAGTCCATCAAGTGGAACGACAGCGAGCAACAAGCCATCCGCCGCGGCGAATTCATCGAGCTTCTCATGCTCACGCTTTTCGGTATGTATCTGATGGTTTCAGCACGCCATTTCCTCGTGTTTATCATCGGTCTCGAAACTGCTTCGCTCCCATTGGCTGCGCTCGTCGCTTTCGAGAAAAACCGCTACGAGAGCCACGAAGCTGCCGTTAAATACCTCTTTACGGCTGTCTTCTCGTCGGCAATCTATATGCTCGGCCTTTCGTTCGTCTACGGCGTCTGCGGCTCGCTCTACTTCGGCGACATCGCTACTCGCATCGTGGCTGCCGAAGGCTCGGCGCTCCTCTACGTTGCCCTCGCTTTCGTCATCGCAGGTATCGGCTTCAAAATCTCTATGGTGCCTTTCCACCTCTGGACTGCCGACGTCTACGAAGGTGCCCCCACTTCCGTCACTTCCTATCTCTCGGTTGTGTCGAAAGGTGCTGCTACTTTCGCCGCTTTCATCATCCTCACTCAGGCTTTCGGCACTGTCTACAGCCAAGTTTGGGAATGGATGCTCTACGCGCTGATTATCCTCACGATTACCATCGGTAACCTCTTTGCAATTCGTCAAAACAACCTCAAGCGATTCCTCGCCTTCTCGTCGATTTCGCAAGCCGGCTACATCATGCTCGGCGTTGTGGCTAATGCCCCCGTTGGCGTTGCGGCACTCTCTTACTACGTGCTCGTCTACATCTTCTCCAACCTCGCGGCATTCGGCGTTATCCAAGCCGTCGAAAACGCTTCAGGCAAACTCCTTATCAGCGACTACAACGGTCTCTATAAGACAAATCCGCGCCTCTCGTTTGCAATGATGCTTGCAATGTTCTCGCTCGGTGGTATTCCTCCGTTCGCAGGATTCTTCAGCAAGTTCTTCATCTTCTCGGCAGCGCTCCAAGAGGGTAGTGTGGCAATGTATGTGCTCGTGCTCATCGCACTTATCAACACTATCGTGTCGCTCTACTACTATCTGCTCGTTGTCAAGGCGATGTTCATCAACACCAACGACGCCCCCATTGCTGCTTTCAAGTCGCACTGGAGCGAACGTGCAGGATTGCTCATCTGCGTTGCAGGTATCCTCGTTGCAGGTATCATCAGCTCGGTCTACGTATACCTCAACGCCGCTGCCGGCGCAAGCGTTCTCTTCTAACCGATTTCGGTTAGAACAATGTTGACCGATTTCGGTCACCTCAATTTTGACCATTTACGGTTGGTTTAATTTAATATCTTTGGTCGCGACGCCGAATTGATTTCGCCGTCGCGACTTTTTTTAGCCTGCATTATTCATACTGTTCCGTCACGAAAGGGCTAAATGGCAATGCATTAGCGTGAGCACAGCGATGACGATGCAGAATGTAGTAAATCCTACCTTTAAAGAGGAAGAGCGAGCATTGCGCTAAGGTGTTGGCAGTTAG
>JAQXVL010000151.1 GCA_029224905.1 Bacteroidales bacterium | reverse complement strand
GTACGTCGAAATCGACGAAAACAAATGCGAAGGCATGGTGCCTATCCGCGACCTCGACGACGACTACTACGAATTCGACGAAAAGAACTACTGCCTCGTCGGACGACGCAAACGTCGCGTCTATCAACTCGGCGACAAACTCACAATCCGCGTGGCGCGCGCCGACCTTGCCAAGAAGCAACTCGACTTCGCCCTCGCCGGCTCAAGCGCCGACACCATGTCGCGACCTATCATCAACCGTAACGGCGAAGTTGTCGACGAACCAAAG
The DNA here is from genome assembly GCA_029224905.1 of Bacteroidales bacterium. Classification (GTDB taxonomy): domain Bacteria; phylum Bacteroidota; class Bacteroidia; order Bacteroidales; family Muribaculaceae; genus Limisoma. The sequence continues at coordinate 13,994 of JAQXVL010000151.1, read as the reverse complement.
CCCAAAAAGAAGAAAAAATCGACTAAAACAAAGTCGGCAAAGAAAGAAACTTCCAAAAAGAAGTCGAAAAAGAAACGCTAATGAGTAAGAAAGAATACGTCGAAGCCAACCGACAATGGCTCCGCGACAAAGCACTCGAGCCCGGCGTTGAGCCATTGCCTAAAGGCATCTACTACAAGCAGTTGCACAAAGGCCGCGGCGGCAAGCATCCCGACATGCGCAGCGTCATCACTGCACACTACACCGGCTGGACCATCAACGGACGCAAGTTCGACTCCAGCCGCGGCGGCGCACCGCTCGCAATTCGCATGCGCGACCTCATCGTCGGCTGGGCTATCGCCCTCCAACAGATGTCGGTGGGCGACAAATGGGAAATCTACATCCCCGCCGAAATGGCTTACGGCAGCAAGTCGATTCCCGGCATCCCCGGCGGCTCTACGCTGATTTTCGAGTTAGAACTGCTTAGCATTATGTAATTATGATTCAACAAAAGCAATTCACACTCACGCCGAAGCCGCGCGGATGCCACCTCGTTACCGCCGAAATCATGTCGCATCTGCCAAAGCCGTTGCCCCACACGGGTATGCTCAACATCTTCGTAAAGCACACCTCCTGCGCACTGAGCATCAATGAAAACGCCGACCCCGACGTGCGCTCCGACCTCGCCAAAATCATGGACCGTCTCGTTGCCGAAGGCGAGCCATACTACGACCATACACTCGAAGGTCTCGACGACATGCCGGCGCACGCCAAAGCATCGCTCTTCGGCGTGTCGCTGACCATTCCAATCACCGACGGCAGGCTCAACCTCGGCACATGGCAAGGCATTTACCTCTGCGAATTCCGCGACTACGGCGGTCCTCGCCGAATTGTTGCAACAATCTACGAATAAACCCACCCCAATGAAGCCACTCCCCGAACGCCCACTGCTCAGCTGCGCCGAACTCGTCGACTTCATCAACGAAGTCGGCATACTTCCGCTGCTCAAGATGGGACTCGACTGGTCGGCACAAGAAGCCGTCGACCCCGTTTGCGACTACCAAGAGCCTGTCGATGGCGGCACCGGTTGGCCCCTTTGGGACTGGAAAGGCGACATCATTAAGCAAACCGGTTGCGCCTACGGAGGGTTTATCAACGGCAAAGCAACTTTCATCACTCAGCAACTTTGGCCGGATTTTTGCAACTACCGCCGCTCCGTGATGCCCGAGCCGGAGCCCGACTCCGTCGAAGCAATGATTCTCGAAACACTCGACCGCGAAGGCAGCCTAATCACCCGCGAACTGCGCGCAATTTGCGGTTTCGACACGCCAAAACTCCGAAGCAAATTCGACAAATACATCACCCGACTCAACATGGGCTGCCGCATCGTGACCGAAGATTTCGTCTATCCCGTCGACAAGAAAGGCAAACGCTACGGCTGGGGCTGGTCGCTCCACACACGCCCCGAACGACTCTTCGGCGTCGAAGCCTGCACCACCGAGCGAACACCCGCCGAGTCGTACCAACGCCTCCGCGCACACTTAGAGCAACTCTTCCCCGACTCCGACGAAACATTCTTCCGCTACCTGCTGAAATAACCCCGCCCAATTCAGCAAAAAAGACCACAAATTTTAAGAAATAATAACACCGAAGTACACATTCCTTACCCATAGCAGACATTATCTTTGCAACACAACGCCAACGAAGAATCAATATGGAAAAGTGGACTCGAGAAGAAACGATTATCGCATTTAACGCCTACTGCAAGATTCCGTTCAATCAATGCAGCAAGGCGCACCCGTTGGTGATTAAGTATGCCCAAATCATCGGGCGTTCGCCAAGTGCGCTAAATATGAAAATCGGCAACATCGGACGCCTCGATCCCGACTTAAAACGACAAGGAATCACCGGGCTCGTGCATGGCGCAAAACTTGAGCAAGCCGTTTGGGACGAGTTTTACGGAAATCCCGAGCGACTCGCTTACGAGAGCGAACGACTCATTGCGGACTATCAAGGCAAGAGCATCGAAGAAACGTCAGGAATTTCGTTAGAAAACTTACCTCAAGGCAAAGAGCGAGAAACAGTAATCCGCCAACGAGTTAATCAAAACTACTTCCGAATCGCCGTACTAAGTTCCTACAACATACGTTGCTGCATCTCGGGCGTGACGAAAGCAGAATTGCTGGAGGCTTGCCATATTGTAGATTGGGCAGACGACGAGAACAACCGCACAAATCCAAGAAACGGGCTGTGCCTCAACCCGTTCTTCCACAAGGCTTACGATAAATTGCTTATTTCAGTAACTCCCGACTACGAAATTGTAGTTTCCGACAAACTGATGCAAAGCATCGACTGTCAAGCCTCGATGTCGTACCTCGAGCAACTGAACGGCACAAAAATTCATCTACCCGACAAATTCTTCCCCAAAAGAGAGTTTCTCGAAATTCATCATAACAAATACCTAACAACAATATAATTATGTGTGGAGACAAAGCAATTGTATTAGCGACAGGAGAAATTGTAACCATTAATAGTGCGAAAGAGAACGATGGTGATACCGTTTACACTATTCTTGAGGATGTCAATCGTAAATTTATCGTCGACGAACTTCGCCTAATCGACGACAAATGGACGTTTATTACAAAGTGGCATCCCGACTATAATTGTGACGAGGTTGCATATAGCGACGATATAGATTGCTGCTTGGCAGGAGAAGCCGACGAAGAAAAATTGGAGAGAGTAAAAGCGTTGTTCGGCGAAACGCCTGAGCGATGGCAAACCGCACAAATCGAAATCGACGCCGAACTCTTAGATGAATCTGTCGACAATTACTACCAACGCATCTTCCACCGCCCCAGAAGTTGTAAGGGGTAAATAATGAGCGAGATTTCTCCATATTACCACACACAACTTTTATGCAAGGGCAAAAAATATCTTCAAAAAAAGACTTTGGTCAAAAGCGTTATATTCCATTATCCGTTGAAGACTTTAACTCTGTCATCGGAAAGCAATCTTCATTGCACAATTCGCGACCCGAGACTAATTTCATTTACAAAATTGATTTTCCCGAAGGTGTAAATGTGGATTGCGACAAATTTAACGCTGAAACCTACAACGGTAAGCCGAGTAAGATTGCTGCTCGTTTGGCTAAAATCAAAGAACTTGGCGGAACTATTTCTTTTGATAGCATTCAATCCGACTGCCTTACGCAAAATCTTAGAACAATCGACGGCGAATTGCCTGTAATTCTTGCTAACGCTTTGTTGGTAAAATACTCAAAACGACTATCGTCGTGGGCGAAAATCATCGAAGAACTAAATACTCAAAATCCTTTGGGATATCGCATCTCTGAAAATAGCCCGGTCTACGAAGTTAAAATTGCACGTTTTTTGCAAGATGCAGCAATGGGCATGACGCCCGAGACGCCGTGGAACGGATTCTATGACGCCGACGGAGGTCAAATTGTCGTCAAAAAGAATGGCGACATTGTTTGTTACCACATTTACGAGCTTAATCGCTTCCGCCAGTATTTGCTCAATGCAACTCGTCTCGAGCAACCTGCCACAGGTGAGGACGAGAAAAATCCCGGACACGTTAGAGTCGTACCGAATAAAGACAAGCCGAACAAGCCTTTTTTGTTTGGTTGGCTTTATAAGGAAAATGGCAACTATTTCTTGAAAATCAATCTTCAAGTAAGGTTCAACGGCATTTCTAAAAAACGCGAGCAAAAACAGACTCTAAAATAACGGCGAAATTTTTCCTTTATTTTCATCTTCGCAGTCTGCATTCTGTCTCGTTTCCACCCGGCGAAAATGTTTTTTTGCAATTTTTTTGCTGAAAAATTTTTCTATTAAATAAAAAAGGCTTAGTTTTGCCGAAAATATCAAAAACAATTAAACGTATAACTCTAAAAATTATTGCCTATCGAATCTACATTACGCTATCAATAATAGTTTTTTAATGGAAGATTTAAAAGTTTTTACAGACGACATTTTGGTGCGACTGTATGCTGACGGCAATAATGACGCCTTCGACGTTCTGCTCGAAAGGTATCAAAACCGCATCTATTCTTACATACAAAACATTGTAAAAGACCGCGACTTGGCAAACGACTTGTTTCAAGAAACTTTTGTCAAAGCTATCGTCACCATCAAGGAAGGTCGATACACCGAAACCGGCAAATTCAACTGCTGGCTGACGCGCATCGCCCACAACCTCGCTATCGACCATTTCCGCCAAGCCGGCGCTGTCACGCAACTGTCGTGCGACAACGAAGACTTGAACATCCTCAACCGCAAAGACCTTAGCGAGGCTACTATCGAAGACAATATCGTCCGCGAGCAAATCCTTTGCGATGTCAAGCAACTCGTCTTGTCGCTCCCCGACGTGCAGAAACAAGTGCTCGAGATGAGATATTACCTCAACATGAGCTTCAAAGAAATCGCCGAAGCGACCGGTGTGAGCATCAATACGGCTCTCGGCAGAATGCGTTACGCGCTGATGAATCTTCGCAAAATCGCCGAAGAAAACCACATCGTGCTCACGATGTAAGTGCACGCCGAATCGAAGTAAAATTTTTATCCGGCTAATACAATAAACTTCGCGTTTGTGCGTTTTAATATCAAACGAACAAACAAAAGAAGTTGCCTATGGATAAAACCAATACTCCGATTTTGAAGGCGGAGGAAACAGCCGTCGAAAGCCGTCCCCGTCGAACCACAATTGAATTTATCAAGCAATTTGCAAGAGTCTATAGCAGCAACAACGCGTTGCAACTCAATTTAGGCGGATTCATCGCAAATTAGAAAAGACTGAAAGGGCGTTCCGAAAAAATCAAGGACGCCCTTTGTTATTTCTAATCGTAACCATACGAGACATGCTGTTCGGAAGGTTACATTTAAACACTTATGAAATAACTCACAAAAATTTCGTAACTTTGCATTATGAAACAGTCTGAAAATCATTCCGTCAGCGAATGGGAGTTGACGACAAGAATTACACCGCTATTTCAGGCGTTATAAAGGAGACTCTTGAACGTGGTCTTATCAAAGTAGGCACTCCCGCCGGAACCAATCGTCGCGATATCGCATATATACCTTCATGGGGATAATTTCATATCATTTCATGTCAAAACTCAACAAGCAAACACTGGAATACGTAGCCATTTCATAGACAACACGTCTGATTAACAACAGATTATATATTAAGTGTTTCATATTGCGTTCATGTCAACACAAATCATCGCGACAATAGAGTCTTTGCAATAATCCTGCTCGCAAACTGAACGTGCTCCGCGCCGGCAGGCTAACTCGACAAACACCTCAAATTAAAAAGAATAACGAGCATTACGCTAAGGTGTTATCAGTTAGCCCTTGCTGTAGAAATTGTTTGAATAATGTAGGTTAAAATAATCTCTATGTCGGCGCAAAAAATCATAAACTATCTAAAGAATAGCCCTTTCAGCCAAAATACTCTTGTATAAACGGGAAAAATTGTGCACCTTTGTAGAACTTTTTCAACATCAGCGAAGAAACAACAAAATCGAATGAAATCGAAATATTTAACATTAGTGGCACTCGCCTGCGCAGGCATCTACTGTATCGCCCAAAACAACATCGCCGAAGAGGTGGCTTGGGTGGTCGGCGATGAGCCTATCTACAAGTCGCAAATCGAAGAACAATACTCTCAAGCTCAATACGAGGGCACTAACATCGAAGGCAATCCGTATTGCGTCATCCCCGAACGCTTGGCTATCGAAAAGCTCTACCTTCACCAAGCCGTTATCGACACGGTCGAGGTCGAAGAGTCGCAAGTGTTGCCCGACGTAAATGCCCGCATCAACCTGTTCATCGAAAACCTCGGTTCGAAAGAAAAAGTCGAAGAATATTTCCGCAAATCGATTCCCGAAATGCGCGAGCAGCTCACTGAGTTGATGAAAAATCAGTACACCATCCAACGCGTACAGCAAGAGCTCACCAAAGACGTCAAAGCCACACCCGCCGACGTGCGCAAATATTTCGACAGTCTGTCGAAAGACAGCGTGCCCTTCATTCCCATGCAAGTCGAAGTGCAGGTCATCAGCATCAAGCCGACCATTCCGCAGCAGGAAATCGACGAGGTAAAGTCGCGTCTGCGCGACTATGCACGCCGCGTCAACACCGGCGAAACCGAGTTTTCGACGCTCGCCATCCTCTATTCGCAAGACGGCTCGGCAGCCCGTGGCGGCGAAATCGGCTTTAAAGGTCGCACGGAACTCCTCCAAGAATACGCCTCGGTGGCATTCAACCTCACCGACCCGAAGAAGGCTTCTAAAATCGTCGAAACCGAAGCCGGATACCACATCATCCAACTCATTGAGAAACGCGGCGACAAAATCAACACGCGCCACATCCTGCTCAAGCCGCGCATCAGCGACAAAGAGTTGACCGACGGCATCATGCGCCTCGACTCGCTTCGCGCCGACATCCTCGACAAGAAATTCACCTTCGAAGACGCCGCGCCCTACGTTTCGCAAGACAAGGACACCCGCAACAACCAAGGCCTCATGATTAACCCGCAATCGCTCACTCCAAAGTTCGAAATGTCGCAACTGCCGCAAGAGATTGCCAAAGAAGTCGACAAACTCCAACCCGGCGAAATCTCGAACGCATTTATGATGATTGACCCGTCGACCAACCGCGAAATCGTCGCTATCGTAAAGCTCCGCAACCGCATCGAAGGACATAAAGCAAACCTCCGCGACGACTACGAAGTGATTAAGAAAATGTATGAAGCGTCGGCGAAAGACAAAATCTTGCGCGACTGGCTCGCCAAGAAAATCAACGACACCTACACCTACATCGAAGAAGGCTGGCGCAACTGCGAATTCGAACACAAAGGCTGGATAAAATAACGATTATGAGCAAACGCAATCCTAAAAATACAGGAGGGCATAAGGTTCTTAACGGAGCTTTATGCCTTTTGGCAATTTTTATGATTAACATCATCGTCGGCGACGCCATGTGGGCTCAAGCCAAGGTCGAGCACAAGCAGAAAACCTTGACCGAGCAGAAAAAATCGGCTGCCGTCGACAAAAAAGCCGGTATGAAAGCCGGCACAACGTCGGACAAGTCCGGCAAAAAGTCCGACAAAAACTCCAAACCCAAGCAGAGCAAGATTAAGCCGACCATCCCGACAGCCGACCGCTACAAGAAAGGCCGCGTCTTCCTCGAATACTGCGACCGACTCTACATGGACCCGAACATCAGCACTGAATATCAAACACTTAGCGGCAATGTCAAATTCCGCAAAGGCGGCATGTTTATGTACTGCGACAGCGCATACTATTTCGACCAACGCAACTCGCTCTGGGCATTCGGCAACGTCAAGATGGAGCAAGGCGACACGCTGTTTGTCTACGCCGACCGACTCTACTACGACGGCGAGCAAGACCTGGCACGCCTGCGCGACAACGTCAGAATGGAAAACCGCAACGTGACGCTCTTCACCGACAGCCTCGACTACGACATGCTCGCCAACATCGGCTACTACTTCGAAGGCGGCAAAATCGTCGACGACAAGAACGAACTGACCTCCGTCTACGGACAATATGCGCCCGACACGAAGGACACCGAGTTTCTTTTCGACGTGGAAATGACCAACGAGAAATTCGTGCTCCGCACCGACACGCTCTTCTACAACACCGACACCCACGTTGCCGACATCGTTGGCTATACGACAATCGTATCGGATAGCAGCGTGGTCTATACCGACAAAGGCTGGTACGACACCCAAGCCGACCGCGCCGTGCTCTACAACCGCTCAATCGTTGTCAGCAAAGACAATCAGAAACTCACCGGTGACACCATCTTCTACAACCGCGCAACCGGCTTCGGCGAAGTGTTTGGCAACATGGTGCTCGTCGACTCGGCGAAATGTAGCACCATCAGCGGCGGCTACGGCTACTACAACGAAGTGACCGGCAGCACCTTCGCCACGAAACGCGCCCTGGCGATGGAATACTCCAAGAAAGACACGCTCTTTCTCCACGGCGACACCATTCGCTCATACCTGCTCGAAGACTCGTCGCGAGTAATGTGCGCTCACCCGAAAGTGCGTTTCTATCGCGTCGACGTGCAAGGGCTCTGCGACTCGATGACATTCGTCGAGCGCGACTCGATGCTCTGGATGCACCGCCACCCCATTCTCTGGAACGAAGAAAAGCAAGTGTCGGGCAACGTTATCCAAGTGCACTTCAACGACAGCACAGTCGACGTGGCTTACCTGCCTGAATACGGAATGCTCGCCGAGCACGTCGCCGACGAATTCTACAACCAACTCTACGGCAAAGAAATGACCGCCTACTTCGAAAACCAAGAGATGCGTCGATTGGAAGTGAGCGGCAACGTCCAAGCCATTCTCTTGCCGATGGAAAACGACTCGACCTACAACAAACTCGTCAACGCCGAAGGCAGTTTCCTGACCGTCGACCTCAAAGAGCAAAAGATGGACCGACTGCGGCTTTGGCCCGACGTCACCGGAAAAGTTACGCCAATCTATCTGTCGAAAAAGTCGCAATACTACCTCAAAGGATTCCAATGGCATGACGACATTCGGCCCAAAGACAAATACGACATCTTTGACACGCCCAAGGCTATGGACGAATACATAAATTCGCCGGAATCGATAGCCCCGGCACGTCGTATCCGCGAAGAAGGAGACAACTAACTATGCCAGACATCATCAGACTACTGCCCGACTCGGTGGCAAACCAAATAGCAGCCGGCGAAGTTATCCAACGCCCGGCTTCGGTAATCAAAGAACTCGTCGAAAACGCAATCGACGCGGGTGCCACCTCTATACAAATAATCCTCAAAGACGGCGGTCGCGCCCTTATCCAGGTTATCGACAATGGCTCGGGAATGTCCGACACCGACGCACGACTCGCTTTCGAGCGCCATTCGACGTCGAAAATCCAGTCGGCAGACGACCTCTTTGCGCTCCACACTATGGGATTCCGCGGCGAAGCACTTGCCTCGATTGCCGCAATCGCTCAGGTCGAACTCCGCACTCGCCGTCGCGGCGCCGAAATCGGCACACGCCTATGCATCAGCGCTTCTCGCTGCGAAACCCAAGAGGCTGACCTCTGCGCCGAAGGCAGCAACTTCATGATTAAAAACATCTTCTTCAACGTGCCGGCTCGCCGTAAGTTCCTCAAAAGCAAACAAGTGGAACTGAGCAACATCGTCCGCGAATTCGAGCGCCTCGCCCTGGTCAACCACACCACCGAGTTCTCGCTCACCAACGACGACAACGTGATGTACAAGCTCATGCCGGGCGATTCGCTGAAGAAACGCATTGCCGCGCTCTTCTCGCGCTCTATCGAGCAACAACTCATAACCATCGAAACGAGCACGTCAATCGTTACGATTTCGGGATTCGTCGGACGTCCGGAGAACGCTCGCCGTCGCGGCGCTTTGCAGTATTTCTTCGTCAACGGCCGCCACATGAAGCATCCATACTTCCACAAGGCGATTCTAAACTGCTACGACCAACTCATTCCCGCCGACTCGCAGCCTAACTATTTCGTCAACTTCTCGGTCGACCCGTCGACTATCGACATCAACATCCATCCGACAAAAAACGAGATAAAGTTCGAAAACGAGCAAGCGATTTGGCAAATACTGTTCGCTGCCGTCAAAGAGGCTCTGGGCAAATTCAGCGCCGTGCCGTCGATCGACTTCGACACCGAAGGAATGTTCCAAATCGACGATACCGACGCAATTAGCAACCACACGGGCAACGTGCCGCCGCCAATCGACATCAACCCCGACTTCAACCCGTTCAACTCCGACAGCCACACCGGCGCAACGCAACAGCCGCGCAGCAACTATCGACAGGAATCGGCAGGCTACACAAAGTCGCGCTTCGGCGCCGACGACGCTTCGCTGCAAAACTGGGACGAACTCTACTCGAGCTTTGAAAGCAAACGCAACGACCCCCTGATGCAGACCATCGAAGGACGTCCGCTGCCGACCGAAACGATAACAAGCAGCCTGTTCAACGACGAAGCCGACCAACCGGCAATGCCGTGTTTCCAATTTGCCGACAAATATATCGTCACGCCACATCAATTAGGCTTGCTCGTCATCGACCAGCACCGCGCTCACATTCGCATACTCTTCGACCGACTGATGGCGGAACAGACCGGCAACAGCGAGTCGCAGCGCGTGCTCTTCCCCGACATCGTCGAACTCACTCCGGCGCAAACTGTAATCTTCAACGAACTACAGCCGCAACTGGAAGAATGCGGCTTCGACGTGTCGTTCCTAGGCTCAGGGTCGTGGACCGTCAATAGCATTCCGGCGGCTCTGAAGGGGATGAACATCAAAGAATTTATCCATAGCGTGGTCGACAGCGTCGAGACCGGCGGCAAAGACGTCGGCACACGCATTCGCGAAATCATCTGCCTGTCGTCGGCACGCGCAGCCGCCGTGTCGTCCGGTCAACGCCTCTCGCAGGCTGAAATGACCGACATCACAAGCAAACTATTCGCCTGCGCCGAGCAACGTTACACGCCCGACGGCAAAACGATTATTCATAGTATTTCGAAGGACGAATTAGCCAAACTGTTCGGCTAAGAGCGCCCTACTGCTGCGGTTCTTTCGGCTTGCGGTCGAAGAACGGATTTTTCGACGCTCCGGCGATTGCAATCGCCAGCGTTTGGTTGCAGTCGGGCAACAATCCCAACGCTTGCGCCGCATGTCCCGCCGAAAACATAACGCGCGTATCCACTCTCATATCAGCCGCCATAGCGCATGCCGAGCCGACAGCGATACCCACGTCGATGCTGTTGAATGCGCAAGGCGCAGGCGCCGGATTTTGTGCACAGGTCGGCTTGCCGCAGTAGCCGCAGTTCAAGCCTTGCGGTTGGCGACGAGTGCCGATGAGCAGCAACGCCTCGCCTTGGAGAATGTTGTCGGCGTCGCGCAGCAGAAACTTCATTCCGTTTGCTTCATATTCGCGATGCATTTGGTCGGCAATGGCTTGAAGGTCGTCACGACCGTCGACGAGCGCAATCTCAAGGATGTCGCAGCCCTTGGCTTTCGGCGCAGTGCGTGCGGCGGTCATCATGCGATGAGCCGCTTCTATGACAAGTTGATGACGTACGTCTCTTTCGTTAGTAATCATATTCGTTTATTTTTTAGGATGTGTCTGAAATCAATGCTGTTAACCTTATCGGCAATGCTATCGATGCGCTCGTTGACGCGCAGCAGACCGAACAGGCGCTCGCGGCAGTAGTCGATGAGCGTACACACGGCGTAGATTGCCAATACGACGCCAATCAGATAGGGCACGAACTCCCACCCCGTGACGTGCGCCTTGGCATCGAATAGCTCGTTCCAAATAATCCGGCGGATGTATTCGTTGTCGTGAATCAGATAGACGCCGAACGTCAACGGCGCTATGCGCATAATGAAACGCGTAACGACGTTCTCGCCGACCTTCAGTTTGGCTGTCCACAGGAAGAGGAAGAGCGCACTGAGGAAGGCAATGCCGTTGTTGTTGTGATAGTGCACGGAAATCGGCGCAAACCATACGCTGTAGTGCGCAAATGTCGTCGCCACCGTCGTTGCCGCGATGATTGCCGCCATGGCGAAATAGAGTTTGCCGTACCGGTTGCGTCCGGAGAAATTGCCGTGCAAGCGTATGTAGCCGCCCATAAAGAAGAGGAAGATGAACCACAGCAGCGAATTGTTCGAGCTGAAAGTCTTGCCGAGCAGGAAGTCGAGGTTAATCACCAGCAGAATGCCCAACAAGCAGAGATAGCGGCTGCGGCTGATGCCTTTTGCCACAACGCTCAAGAAGGGCGCCAACGCAAACAGCGCAACATATTTCGTGGCAAACCAATAGCGGTCGAACCACAACGGAAGTGCCGAATGCCACAACTTGTCCCATCCGGTGATTTTTCCGCACGCGAGGAGGATTAGGCAGATAAAAAACGAATAGAAAAACACGGGCAACCACACTTTTGCGAGTTTACGCCAACGATGCACCGAATTTATCATAAAATAGCCGGTGATGAGTATGTAGCAGTTGGTCGACACCTTTGCCAAGCAACCGATATACTCCATCGCACAAAAGTTGAACAACCCCGCGGGCGTATCGGTTACGCCGACTTGCTTAAGCCCGACGCCGTGTATCATAAAGTGCCACACCACGATGAGAAACATGGCGAGCACTCGCAAGATTTCGAAACTCGGATTTCGTTTTTTTGCCATTTTCGTTAGAAAAGAAGTGGGAACACGCTTGCTCCCACTTCTACTGTTTGGTTATGTTATTTTACAATCACTTTTCGGTTGTCGTCGCCGCAAACCACGATGTAGACACCGCGCGGCATCTCGATTTCCTTACCGCTCGTCAACGTTTTCTCGAACACCTTGCGTGCATCGAGCGTATAGATGGTAACCGTCGCCGGATGTTGCAGTTCGACAACAATTTTGCCGTTGCGAGCAAATGCATCCCATTGTTCGCCAAGCGTTTGGTCGACTGCGCCCGAAGGTGCGGCATAGTCGGAAATCGTCACGTCGTCGATGTTGCAACGCTTGCCCGATGTATGCTCGAACTTGATGCGGGCATTGCCTTTAATGCTTACCGAAGCGACATACTCTGCCAAATAGGTATCGGAGATGGTGAAATCTTTCGCCTTGGTCCAAGTAGCACCGCCGTCGGTCGACGTATAGAGCGTAAGTTCCGAAGCGCCGTCGCCGCCGTAAAGACCTGCCTTAAACGTAACTGAGCCGATGCCGCCCACCTTGTCTTCGCGCATTTCCAGCAACGAAGGATTGCCCGACGAAACTTTGCCGAAGTACGAGCGGATTGATTGCTCGCCGTTTTTACGGTCGTTGCTGTCGCCCGGGAAGATGCTTGCACCTTTGACATACCACTTGCATGCCAAGCCTTTATATTCGTTGCCCGAAGCGTTGTAGCTCGACAATCCGGTGTTCGGTTGCTCGAAGTCTTCGAAGAACGATGCTATGTCGCATACCGACGCCGTAACGTCGGCGTCGAAGCCCGCAACTGTCGGAGTTGAGCCGCTGAGTGTGCCGGTGTATTCGCCTAACGGACTTGCCGGGATTCTAACGTAGATGCGTTCGCCGGTCTTGTCGACTGTCAACGACGTCTGCCAGTTTGCCTTGTCGGTACTGATTTGGAACGGCGAAGTAATGGTAACGGTCACATCCTCGTCGATATATTCGGTAACGATGTCGACTGCGATAGGCTCAGCATCGGTGTTCGGACGAACCTTGAAGAAGAGTTCGCCGTCGAACGAAGCGCTGATTGAGCGCGGATAGTCGGCTGTCGTAACTTCGATTGTGTTCGATGTGCTCGAGCCTTTCTTCAGGTTGTAGAAGTATTTCGTGTTTGCGTTCAGGTCGGTTACCTTATATGTTTGCAACGAAGCGGCAACATTTACCGGATAGCCGGCGAGGGTATGCATTGCGGAGTCGTAGACATAAAGTTGGTAAGTCGAACCGTCAGCCAATACGTCTTGCCAGTTGGCGTTAAACGACTCAAACGTAACATTGGTAGCAGCCAACGCGGGAACTGCACTGATGGCTTGTGCCTTGAGCGTTGCCGTTGCCGACACCTCGCTGCTCGACACCTTAATCGTTCCGGTTGCCGACGTTTCTGTTGCCGACGTAAATGTCACAACCACGCTCGCACCGTTGGCTGAATTTGCGTCAGCGGCTTTAACAGTAGTCGTTGTAGTCGACATGCCGGTGCCAGAGAGCGTAACGGTGAGGTCTTTGGTGAGGCTTGTGCCTTTAACGGTTACCGTATATTTGAGCGGAGTGCTTACGAGCGTGACACCCATATCCAACGTCGCGCCGTCGGCGGGATATATCAATTTAGGAGAAACGACGCCACCGGGAGTCCACCCTATCGACGTTTTGCCGCCCCAGATATAGTCGGCGAGTTCCGGATAGTCGATAAACGGGTTACGGTTTTTCTGTAAAGAGTAGACAGCATCG
>JAQXVL010000150.1 GCA_029224905.1 Bacteroidales bacterium | reverse complement strand
CATCCATAAGACGGTCAGTAATAGGTATGTGATTATCTTCTTCATAGACATTTTTTAGTATTTAAACCTAAGTTAAGTCATTAACATAGTCGTTTATCTGCCACAAAATTACGTCTTTTAAATCGCCCGACAAAACTTTTTTATACAATTATGACACAAATCGCACAGCGGCACTATCTTATTCTGCGAGTCACATTTTCTACATTTCCACTTTGCCAATCTATCTAAATAGCGTAATTTTGCAAAAACTTTGGAATTGATGAACCGATTAAATTTACAATTATTCTACTCGTTCTTCAAGATAGGTGCTTTTACGTTTGGCGGAGGTTGGGCTATGATTGCGCTTATCGAAAAGGATATCGTCGATACGCACAAATGGTTGACTAAAGAAGAATTTATCGACCAATTAGCCATTGCACAATCTCTGCCGGGAATTATGTCGGTAAATATGGCTATCGGCGTCGGTTATAAACTGACAAAACTTAGCGGAAGTGTAATGGCAGCGTTGGGCACTATCCTACCCTCGTTTCTCATAATTCTTGCCATAGCAATGTTTCTCACGCCCGAGACCATCAAAGGCAGCGAAACCTTGACAAGAATCTTTATGGGAATCCGTCCTGCCGTGGTGGCACTTATTCTCTCTCCGGTTTTCACCACTGCCAAATCTGCAAAAATCAATCGAAAGAACTTCATAATTCCGTTAGCGATTTCCATCTTGATTTGGGCTGACTTTCCTATCATCTCAAGTCCGATATTTTTCATCGTTTTAGGCGGCTTGGCAGGCTACCTGATTTACGGACGCAACATTAAACAAATAAAGAAGGAGGACAAGCAATGAACATCTACCTGCAACTTATTTGGGCATATTTCAAGATTAGCATCTTCGGTTTCGGCGGAGGATATGCAATGTTGTCGCTCATTCGCCACGAGATTATGGGTCCCGGATGGATTACCGAACAAATGTTTACCGACATCGTCGCAATTTCGCAAATGACACCCGGTCCGATTGGTATCAATTCGGCTACATATATCGGCTATACGGCAACCGGAAACACCGTATTAGGAGCAATAATAGCCACTATGGCGGTGGTTCTACCCTCTTTTTTCTTGGTGCTTTTTACGAGCAGATTCATCCAACGCCATAAAGACAGCGCTATTATTAAAGGTATTTTCGCAGGACTTCGTCCCGTTGTTGTCGGGCTTATCGGCTCGGCTGCATTATTGCTCATGAACGGCGAAAATTTCCAAGAACTGTGGTCGAGCATCACCATTTGCGTTGTCGCTTTTATTTTGGCATATTTTTATAAGCTTCATCCTATTCTAATTGTTACGCTTGCCGCCATCGCAGGTTATCTTATTTACTAACAGCATGGACTACAAATCAGCATTAGACTATCTATACAACAAAACTCTTGTGTTCCAACATGTTGGCGCACAAGCATATAAACCGGGGTTGGAAACCACTCTCGAACTTTCCAAGCTATTCGGTAACCCGCACAAATCGCTCAACGCAATCCACATTGCCGGGACCAACGGTAAAGGCTCTACGGCACACCTGCTGGCTGCCATTCTCCAAAGCGAAGGCTACCGCGTCGGACTCTATACGTCGCCTCATTTGGTCGACTTTCGCGAGCGCATCCGGGTCGACGGAAAAATGATAAGCGAAGAATTTGTAACCGAGTTTGTCGACACGTTTCTCCGGTCAGACTACTCCGGACGGAAACCTTCATTTTTCGAGTTGACAACAATTATGGCGTTCACCTATTTTAAAAAGAGCAACGTAGATTTTGCCGTCATCGAAACAGGCTTGGGCGGACGCCTCGACAGCACAAACATAATCGAACCCATTGCATCGGTTATCACTAATATTTCGCTCGACCACACCGCCCTGCTCGGCGATTCGCTCGCTCAAATCGCCAAAGAAAAAGCCGGCATAATTAAGCCCGCAGCGCCCGTCGTCATCGGCGAAACCACACCTGAGACAGCGCAGGTGTTTCGTCAAAAAATAGCGGAAGTCGATACGTCAGGCATTTTTGCGGAACTTAACAACGAGATATTCGACGCTCGACGCGTCAACGACCGATGGGTCATCGATACATATTCGTTCGGGCAAATTGTCGACGAACTTAGCGGCGAATGTCAGTTGAAGAATGCCAACACCGTGCTTGTTACCGTCAAAGTGCTCAACGAGTTAGGACTTTGCATATCTAACGAAAGCGTAGCCAAAGGGTTTGCCGACGTGTGCGAATTGACAGGACTGATGGGACGCTGGATGAAAATCGGCGACCGCCCGCGCACATTCTGCGACACCGGGCATAACATCGGCGGATTTGAATACATCTCACGACAATTGGCTCGCGAAAGCTACAAAACGCTCCGTATTGTCATCGGTTTTGTTAGCGACAAAGACGTAGCCCACATTATGCCTTTGTTGCCAAAAGATGCGGTATTCTATTTCACTCAAGCAGGTGTAAAACGCGCTATGGAGGCAACGACATTGCAGCAAATAGCCCGACAAAACGGCATCGAAGGAGAGGTTTTTGCCACCGTCGAGCAAGCCTATCGGCAAGCAAAAGCCGACAGTTGCAACAGCGACTTTATTTATATAGGTGGCAGCACTTTTATTGTAGCCGATTTAATTTCTGCTATTGGAAAGAATTAGTCGTGCTACGATTTGCTTTTCTTCATATCTGTTTATACCTTTGTGAAAACGAATTCGTAAAGTCATGAAAGACAAGAAAGATTTAACAAGAAGGGAATTTTTGAAGAAATTATCGATGGTAATAGGTGCCGGACTTATTGCCCCGGCATTGTTCACGGAAGGTAGCGGCATTGCGGGAGCAACAGCAGACGGCAAATGCGGTTCATCATATAGTTGTACGGGAGGCAGCGGCAAATGCGGCTCGTCGTATAGTTGCACCGGGCAAGGCTCGGGCGGCAAAGGCAAATGTGGCTCATCGTACGAATGTGCAGGTGGCGGCGGCAAGTGTGGCTCGTCGTATAGCTGTACCGGGCAAGGCGCCGGCGGAAAAGGCAAATGCGGTTCATCGTATGAATGCGCCGGTGGTGGCGGCAGATGCGGCTCGTCGTATAGTTGCTCGGGACAAGGTTCGGGCGGCTCCGGCAAATGCGGTTCGGCATATGAATGCTCCGGCGGTGGCGGCAGATGCGGCTCATCGTACGAATGTGCCGGACAAGGCTCCGGCGGCTCGGGCAAATGTGGCTCGTCGTATGAATGTGCAGGCGGTGGCGGAAAATGCGGTTCGTCGTACGACTGCGGCGGACAAGGTGCCAACGGCAAAGGCAAATGTGGCTCATCTTATGAATGCGCCGGCGGTGGTGGTAAATGCGGTTCGTCGTACGATTGCTCGGGTAATTAGTGATGGATTTTCTTAAATCCCCTGCCACGCTGCAACGATTTCACCGCAACGGCAAGGTTGTCGTCATCAACCCCGACGTCCCGGCATGGATTGTCACCAACGACATCGGCGACCTGATTCTCACCCTTTTCGACGGTGAAAGTTCTAACGAAGAAATCATCGCGTTTGCCACGCAGGCAATCGGCGAACAGCATCGCAACGCTATTCGGCAATTCGTCGACCGTGTTGCGCAATCGCCGCTTTTCCGGACTCGAAACAAATGCGAACATCATCGCATGCCGCTCGCGAATGTCCATTTGTCGTTGACCAATCATTGCAACCTGCATTGCAAATATTGCTATGCCGCCGAACGTAAAGAGTCCGGCGAGTCGCTGATGACCCTCGACGATTATCAAAACGTGATTGAGCAGATTTGCCAAATCAATCCCAACGTCGGCTTTACACTGACCGGAGGCGAACCGCTACTTAATCGCAATATGCTCGAAATTGCCGAAATGATTAAGCAACGCGGCAACAACATAATGCTACTGAGCAACGGCACACTCTTTACCGAAGATTTGTGCAAACGGCTAAAAGGCCTTATCGACCTTGTTACAATCAGCATCGACGGCACGGACAGCGAATCGCACGGCAGAACTCGCGGCGACAACTACGAACAAGTCGTCCGAGCGGTCGCCCTACTCGACCGATTCGGCATCGACTATACACTTTCGATGACCGTCACTCGTCTTAATCTCGACCAAGTCGAGCCCATGGCAAAACGCTACGGAAGCCGTTTGAATTTTGCGCCGCTCTTTCCCGTGTCGGACAAGGCAAATGCCGAGCTATCGATAACCGGCGAAGAATACTATAGCGTGCTCAAACGTGCTGCCGGCGTCAATCCGCTCGGCTACTGCGAATCGTCGCTGAATGCGGCAAAACAGTCGCCGTGCCTGAAATGTGCCATTGCCGACGGCGAATTCAGCATAGCCCCAAACGGCGACGTCTATCCCTGCCAACTGCTGCACGACACACAGTTTCTTTGCGGAAACGTCAAGACAGAATCGGTCGAAAGTATCTACAACCGCTCCCAAACGATGAAACAAATTCGGTCGACCACCGTCGACGACATTCCGAAATGCAAAGACTGCGCAATCAAATACATTTGCGGAGGTGCTTGCCGCGCTCGCAATTTCTACGAAACCGGCGACTTAAACAACGTCGGCGACTTCTGCAAATACGAATTCGAGGCATATCTCGACGGAATTTCGGCAATTTACTCCCACAACATCATCGAACCGTGATTTTTTAGCGAAAATTTCTGCGCAAAACGCTTTTTGTTATCACTATTATTTGTAACTTCGCAGAAGATATAACCACAAAACCAATAAAACAATTATGATATACAAATTTCGCTTAATATCAGATGAAGAAAGTCGCTTCAAATTAGAGATTGAAGCGGATGCTGATGATACATTTTTCAATCTACGCAACGCAATTCTCGAAGCGGCAGGCTATACGAAAGACCAAGTGGATTCTTTCATAATCTGCGATGAGGATTGGAACAAAGACAAAGAAGTTACGCTCGTAGACATGGGAAGCGACAGCGACCAAGACATTTGGCTAATGGACGAGACTCGTTTGTCGGACCTTATCGAAGACGAAGGACAAAAACTGATGTTCGAATTCGACATCCTCTCCAATCGCGGATTCTTTATGGAGATGAAAGAGTTGATACCGTCGAAACATTTGAGCCAGCCGCTTTGCACACGCAAGTCGGGCAAAGCCCCCAAACAAATTCTTGACCTCGACACGTTCGACACGGCATCGGTTAAGGGCGCAACAGCCGTGGGGATTGAAGATCTGGGCGAAGACTTTTACGGCTCCGACGAGTTCAACGAAGACGAGCTCGATGCGAGCTACAATGACGTCGACTTCGAATAAAGTCGAACCGACGTTTTTCTATTATTAATTATGATTAATTTCGAATACGAAAATCCCGCCAAAATAATTTTCGGCAAAGGCGTGATAGCCAAAGTCGGAGAAGAGGCAAAACGATATGGAGCCGTCAAAGTGCTATTGGTAGCCGGAGGCGGTTCCATTAAGCGTAATGGCGTCTACGACCAAGTCGTCGAATCGCTCCGCAACGCCGGCATCGATTATTGCGAACTGTGGGGCGTTCAGCCCAATCCACTGCTCGACAAGGTCGAAGAAGGCGCCCGAATCTGCCGAAGCCAAGGCATTAATTTCGTACTCGCCGTAGGTGGCGGAAGCGTTATCGACACGGCGAAAGCTATAGGCGTGGCGGCAAGCAACGAAGGCAACGTCTGGGATTATTATATGGGCATTCGCACAACTATCGACAAATGCCTGCCCATTGGCGTCGTGCTTACAATTCCGGCAGCCGGCAGCGAAACAAGTTATGCCTCAGTGATAACCAACAGCGACGGCAACTTCAAGCGCGGAATTCACGACAATAT
>JAQXVL010000149.1 GCA_029224905.1 Bacteroidales bacterium | reverse complement strand
GGTGAAACACCGGATGTGGCTCTGCGACGCGAAGTGCGTGAAGAACTTGGTATTACAGACTTCGTCCCTGTTCTTGTTGACAAGTATGTGTTTGAAAGTCGGCGAGAGCGTGAACTTGTGTATGTAAACCGAACAACCTACGATGGTGAGGTAAATCCATCTGCTGCGGAACTCGACGGAGGCCGTTTCTGGACGATGCGGGAGATTAGAGAGGCGATGGGTAAAAATGTGCTAACCCCGAATTTTGAGGGTGAGTTCAAAAGATACTTCGCAAAAGAGTTGGGAATGTTGAAAGAAATATAGATAATTGATAACAACTTGCGACCCTTTCGTGGGAAACTCTCGTAGATTTTTCGCCAAAAGTGATGGATATGTAAAGTTTATTTTGTAACTTTGTGCATTATTAACGACCTGCGTTAATAGAACTGATAATTCATTTTGTGTTGTAAAATATACACAATTTTTGGTAATTAGCTGATTGCTTGTGTTTTAAGTGGCAATCGGTGTCCCTAAAATATGTGCTGACGAGAAATGCAGAGGTTCTATTACGACATTAAAACTTAAATGCTAATGGATAGTGAATACATATATTATTGTGTCGGAGCAGTTTTGTTGAGTTGCTTGCTTGCCGGCATTCTAATACCACAGATATTGTTGATATCTTTTCGTAAGAAATTGTTCGATATGCCGGATGAGAGAAAGATTCATTCGAGCACGGTGCCGCGTCTTGGAGGAATTGCCTTCGGCCCTGTGATTTTGTTTTCGGTGATGTTTATCATCGCTCTCAATATGTTGCTCGACGATGTGCAAATCTTCCCCGTATCGGGGCAAGACTCGATACAAGTGGCTCTGTTTATCTGCTCGTGCATACTGCTCTATCTTGTAGGCATCGCCGACGACTTAATCGGTGTAAGATATCGTGCCAAGTTTATCGTGCAAATCGTTTGCGGCATTTCGTTTGTTGCTTCCGGTCTGTGGCTGTTCGACTTCCACGGACTGTTGGGAATCGGGCAAATACCGGCATTTGTAGGCTATCCATTGACGGTGTTGATGGTTGTCTTTTTCATCAATGCAATAAACCTAATTGACGGAATCGACGGCTTGGCTTCCGGACTATCGGCTGTCGCTTTGTTCGTCTATGGATTTGTCTTTTTGACTGTTGACGATTATATCTTTGCCCTAATAGCATTTTCTGCATTCGGCGTGCTTTTGCCGTTCTTCTATTTTAATGTCTTTGGGAACGTCAAGAAGCGTAAGAAAATCTTTATGGGCGACACCGGTTCGCTGACAATCGGTATTATTCTCAGTGCAATGACGCTGCGACTGATGTCGGCTGACGAAGGTCTTGTCGAAATGGAAATCAATTCAGCATTGGTGGCATTTACTCCGCTTATAGTGCCGAGTTTTGATGTTTTTAGGGTCGTCTTGCTCCGGCTGCGCAATCATACGAATCTGTTCTTGCCCGACAAGAATCACATTCACCACAAGCTTTTGGCAGCAGGTATGAGTCAGCATTCGGCTCTGATTTCGATTGTGTCGTTCTCGTTGCTGCTCACTTTGAGCAATATTGCTTTGGATTCATATGTAAACATTAACATACTTTTGGTGGCAGATGTGTTAATCTATACCGTTGCCAATATTCTCATTTCTAAATTTATACTCAAAAGAAAAACTTCACAAAATTAGACCGAGATGAAAATTATAAGACTATTGATTATCTCGCTTCTTAGCACTGTCGCATTTTCGTGCGCAGTTGAGAAGCAAGTGAACTATTTTCAAGATTTGCAACCTGGACAAGAGATAAAGAAATTACAAATGTCGTCGGAGGTTGTTGCACAGCCTGGCGACAAATTTTATATACGTGTAAGCAGTAAGGACGATGTGCTCGTAAAACTTTTCAACTTGTCGGAGACAAATATGTCGTCGAATAAAGTCGTTTTGGGCTACACGGTCAGTGCACTCGGGACTATCGATTTCCCGGTGTTGGGCTCTCTTAATGTTCTCGGCAAGACCAGAACGCAGATTTCTGAGATGATTAAGTCGGAACTGGTCAGCAAGAATTTTGTGAAAGACCCTGTCGTTACTGTCGAGTATCTCAACCTTGGCGTATCGGTATTCGGCGAAGTAAAAACGCCCGGCCGTTACCCGATAGAACGCGACCGCATCACTATTCTTGATGCACTGAGTCTTGCCGGCGATTTGACCATCCAAGGTCGCCGCGACAATATCAAGGTGATTCGCGACGAGGGTAGTGTCCATCGCGTTTATTCGATTGACTTAACAAATGGTCAAGGTGTCTACGAATCGCCGGTATTCTACTTGCAACAAAATGACGTGGTCTACGTCGAGCCTAATTCAATGAAAGCGCGTCAATCGACAGTCAACGGCAACAACGTGAGAAACATCTCGTTATGGATGTCTTTAGCATCGCTTTTAACAACCATTGCCGTCCTCATATTTAAATAGTATACTATTATGGAAAACAAACAAAATACTACCAAACAGTCGTCCCAATTGGGCGAATTTATGCGTATTCAAGATTTGTTCTACCTATGCCTCTCGAAGTGGTATTGGTTCATAATATCGATGATTATAGCATTAGGATTGGCTTGTTTATACATCATGAAAACGCCGCCCGTCTACACGCGTGTTGCAACCTTGCTATTTAAAGATGAGTATAGCGGCGAGTCGAATCTCTCGGCGGAAATCAGCACATCGTTTGCGACGATGGGTTTGGCAAATCAACGCACCAACGTGTTCAACGAAATGGTGGCTTTGCAGTCGCCGTCGCTGATGATTGACGTTGCCAAACGCTTGCAACTAAACATGAGTTACACGGTTGAAGGTCGTTTCTACAACCGTCCGCTTTATGGCAAATCGTTGCCTGTCAGCGTTTCGTTGGTCGACATTCCCGACGAGGTCGGCGCAGGACTGACTGTCAAAATCCTTAGTGCTAAAGACGTTGAACTCTCTGCGTTCTACAAGGACGAAGATGTTTACGAAAAGACTATTAAAACCACGCTCGGCGTTGCCACTCAAACGCCTATCGGCAAGGTGATTGTAACCCCGACCGCCGCTTTTACAGCAGAAGATCAAGAGCCGATTTTAGTAGGCAAAACGAGCATTTACAATGCCGGAGTGGGGCTCCTTGGCGGTCTTTCGGTAGAACTTAACGATGATATGTCGGCGGTTGTCAAAATGACCTATCATGACACTTGCCCGGAACGTGCCGTCGATATTATGAACACTTTGATTCAAGTGTATAATGAAAAATGGATTGAAGATAAGAATCAAGTTGCGGTAAGCACTTCGGCGTTTATCAACGACCGTCTTGCCGTAATTGAAAAAGAATTGGGAAATGTTGATGAGAATATTTCATCGTACAAGAGTTCGCAACTTCTTCCCGACGTACAAGCGGCATCCGGACTTTATATGAGTCAATCGAGTCAAAACGACGCTCAATTACTGACGCTCAACACTCAACTTTCGATTGCTCAATATGTGGCAGGTTTCGTAAACAGCCATACCGACAACAAGCAACTCTTACCGGCAAATGCCGGCGTAAATAATCAGGCGGTTGAGAGCCAAATCAATTCGTACAACACGTTGTTGTTGCAACGCAACAGCTTGGTTGCCAACAGTAGCGAGAAGAATCCTGTAGCCGCCGATATGGACAATCAATTGTCGTCGATGCGTGCTGCCATTTCTCAATCGTTGAGCAATTATATCGTTTCGCTGAAGACTCAGATTGCAAGTTTTGAGCGCAGCCAGCGTGAGACTACAAAGAAAATCGCGGCAAATCCCGAACAGGCAAAGCATCTTCTATCTGTCGAACGTCAACAAAAGGTCAAAGAGTCGCTCTATTTGTTCCTCCTGCAGAAACGCGAAGAGAACGAGCTTTCGCAAGCCTATAGTTCGAACAAGACGCGCGTCATTATGCAACCCTTCGGCAGTTCGACACCGACAACTCCGGTGCGCAGAAACATCTATATGATTGCTATCGTTTTAGGATTATTTATTCCGTTGTTGGTGCTCTTTATCATCGAAAATATGAATGATAAAGTTCGCGGACGTGCCGACCTCGAAAGCCTTACAATTCCTTTTGTCGGCGAGATTCCGATGGCTTTCAAAAAGCGCAGTCGTTTCCGCCTTCCTTCATTCTTTGGCTTACGGCACAAAGGAGAAACCCCGAATGTCGGTATCGTTGTCAAAGAGAAGAACAGAAATGTCATCAACGAGGCATTCCGCGTTGTGCGTACCAACCTCGAATTTATGGTTGCCGAGTCGGACGGCGCAAAGGTCGTTATGCTGACTTCTGCAAATCCGGGAAGCGGCAAAACATTTATCTCGTCGAATATCGCTATGTCGCTTGCCATCAAAGGTAAACGTGTGCTGGCGATTGACTTGGATATGCGAAAAGCAAGTTTGAGCAAGGTATTCGACGCGCCCGAAAGAGGTATATCCGGCTATCTGATTGGCAAATTGTCGTACGACGAAATAATTATGCGCGGAGTGCAAAATCCGAATCTTGATGTCATTCCCGTTGGCAAGATTCCGCCAAATCCGACGGAACTGCTCTTCGACAGTCGTTTCGAGGAACTTATGAAGCGAGTACGTCAAGAATACGACTATGTGTTTATCGACTGTCCGCCTATCGAAATCGTCGCCGATTCGCAAATCATCAATCGTTTTGTCGACAATACGCTTTTCGTCGTTCGTGCGGAATTGCTCGAGCGCTCTATGCTCCCGACTATTGAAAAACTCTATACCGATAAGAAATACCGCAACCTTGGCTTGGTGCTCAACGGCACGTATCAAGCACATACAGGCAAGTATGGCTATAGCTATCGTTACGGCTATAACTACGGTTATGGATATGGTTACGATTATAACGAAAAGTAAGATATGAAAGGTATTGTTTTGGCAGGTGGTTCCGGCACGCGTCTTTATCCTATAACTAAAGGCGTCAGCAAGCAGTTGCTACCCATCTACGATAAGCCGATGGTTTATTATCCGATTTCGGTGTTGATGCTTGCCGGTATACGCGATATTTTGATTATTTCGACGCCGGACGATTTGCCCGGGTTCAAGCGACTACTTGGCGACGGTAGCGACTACGGTGTGCGCTTTGAATATGCCGTGCAGCCATCGCCCGACGGCTTGGCTCAAGCTTTCATCATCGGCGAAGAATTTATCGGCGACGATGCTGCTTGCCTGGTGCTTGGCGACAACATTTTCCACGGCGTAGGCTTTAGCAACATTCTTCGTCAAGCGGTTGTCGATGCCGAGCAGAACAATAAAGCTACTGTTTTCGGCTATTGGGTCGACGATCCCGAGCGCTATGGCGTAGCTGAATTCGACGACAATGGCAACTGCCTTTCTATCGAAGAAAAACCGGAGCATCCCAAGTCGAACTACGCTGTTGTCGGGTTGTACTTCTATCCCAACAAAGTGGTCGACGTGGCAAAAAATATAAAGCCGTCGGCTCGCGGCGAGTTGGAAATCACCTCGGTCAATAAGCAATTTCTCGACGATAAGCAGTTGCTCGTTTCCACTCTCGGACGCGGCTTCGCTTGGCTCGATACGGGCACGCACGATTCGCTCGCCGAGGCTTCTATCTTTGTGGAAGTCATCGAAAAGCGTCAAGGCTTGAAAATCGCATGTCTGGAGGGCATTGCTTATCGCAAAGGCTGGATTACCAAAGACAAGATGCGAGCACTGGCTCAACCGATGATTAAAAATCAATATGGTAAATACTTGCTCAAAGTGATTAACGAACTGGAGCATACCGGAAAGAATAACTTGGATTAATGGATATAATAAATACTGAAATAGAGGGCGTAGTCATCATAAAGCCGCGTATCTTCACTGATGCGCGAGGCTACTTCTTTGAATCGTTCTCACAGCGCGAATTCGACGAAAAAGTTCGTCCCATTCATTTCGTGCAAGACAATGAGTCGATGTCGTCCTACGGCGTAATGCGTGGACTTCATTATCAGAAAATGCCATATACGCAGAGCAAACTTGTGCGATGCGTCAAAGGTCGCGTGCTTGACGTTGCCGTCGACATCCGTGCCGGTTCGCCGACTTTCGGTCGCCATGTGGCTGTCGAACTTTCGGAGGACAATCATCTGCAGTTCTTTATTCCCAAGGGCTTTGCACATGGCTTTGCCGTGCTTTCCGACGTGGCTGTTTTTCAATATAAATGTGACGAATTTTATGCTCCGCAAAGCGAAGGAGGCATCCAACTTATTGATGATTCTCTTGGCATCGATTGGAAAATTCCTCTCGACAAAGCAATCCTTTCGGAGAAAGACTTGGTTCGCGCAAAATTGGCGGATTCTCCTCTCGATTTCGACTTCTCGCAGGATTTATATAAATAGTCGGAATGGAGCGTGCGGGATTCGACCCACATATTTCTGCTGCTAAAGGCTTTTGCGCAATTGCTATCGTGGTATTTCATTCAGTGCCGCCGCAATTGCTGCAACACGTCATTCTGTTTCTGCCGGTGGGTGCTCTTTTCATTATTTCGGGGATGTTCCTCAAAGACGAACACCTGCAACATCCCGGACGGTTCATCGCACGTCGTTTTCGCCGACTTTGGATACCTTATGTGTTATTTATGCTGATTTGTTTGTTCAGCCATAATATGTTAGCCAACATTCATTTATATTCCGACCACTACTCTGCCGAGCAAATCCGGCAGCGGGTTTTCAGCGTTCTTACGATGCAAGAGCGCGACAACCTGCTCGGTTGCTTTTGGTTTCTCAAAGAGCTGCTCTACGCTACGATTTTCGCTTTCGTGGCTATCAAACTGTCGCAGTGGCTGCTCGGCGACGCCTACCATCCTGCCGTGATGCTTACGGTGGCTCTGTTTGTTCTGATTGTGGCTGCAAATTTCTACAACATACCATATCTCGCGCAAATCGAGACACTCTATCCCAAAACACTGCTCGCCACCGCTATCTACCTTTGCGGATACGTCTTCGCTCGCACTAACTGGCGCATATTGAGCAATTGGTTTACGGTGGCTGCGCTCATCGCGTTGTCGTGTTGGGCTATTTGGGATTATGAAGATAATTTCAACACAACGTGGTGGAATCTGCCCAAATATTTCGGGGCATCGATGCTGGTGTCGTTTGCCGCTATCTATTTCTGCCAATTGCTTCGCGGCAAGGCGCTCTCGGCGCTTTCTTACATCGGGAAGTTTGCAATGCCGATACTTTTGCTGCAGTTCTTCGCATTCCGAACGGTCGACTTGCTCAAAATCGCCGTCCACGATCTCCCGATAAGACGCCTTGCGGATTTCCCGATAATTGCCGACAACAATGAGTATTTTTGGATATTATATACTATAGTAGGTCTTGCTTTGCCTATCTTGGCGGCAAACCTGTACGACCGGGCAAAATGCGGCATTAAGCAGCGTTTTGCACAACTTTCAAAAACGTAACATTATGAATATTCTCGTAACCGGAGCCAACGGACAACTTGGCAACGAAATGCGTATCGTGGCGGCGAATTCCGCCGACAATTACATATTTACCGATGTCGCCGAACTCGACATTACCGACGCGGCGGCTGTCGCCGAGGCTGTTCGCAGTAACAATATCGGCGCGATTATCAATTGTGCTGCTTACACTAACGTCGACAAGGCGGAAGACGACGCCGAGTTTGCCGAAACGCTCAACGCTAAGGCTGTCGAAAACCTTGCCACCGCAATGAAGGCTGTCGACGGCGTGCTAATCCACGTGTCGACCGACTACGTTTTCGGCGGTGCCAACAACAACACGCCCTGCCGCGAAGATCTGCCGGCGAATCCTACCGGCGTATACGGCTTGACGAAACTTCACGGCGAGCAAGCCATCGCGCGCGTCGGCTGCCGACACATCATCATCCGCACGGCGTGGCTTTACAGCGAATTCGGCAAAAACTTCGTCAAAACAATGCTTGCGCTCACGGAAGAACGCCCG
Source organism: Bacteroidales bacterium (assembly GCA_029224905.1). Classification (GTDB taxonomy): domain Bacteria; phylum Bacteroidota; class Bacteroidia; order Bacteroidales; family Muribaculaceae; genus Limisoma. Next base: position 3,896 of record JAQXVL010000149.1, on the reverse strand, counting down.
AGTCTCAACGTCGTGTTCGACCAAGTCGGCTCGCCGACTTATGCGCTCGACCTGGCACGCGCGATATTCGACATCGTGGAGTATCGCAAATACGTCGGCAACGACGGCATCTACCATTTCTCGAACGAGGGCGTTTGCTCGTGGTTCGACTTCACGAAAATGATTGCCGAATATGCCGGGCACACCGCTTGCAACATTAGTCCTTGCCATAGCGACGAATTTCCAAGCCGAGTGGTTCGCCCGAGCTATTCCGTGCTCGACAAGACGAAAATCAAGACCGTCTTCGGCGTCGACGTCCCGTACTGGACCGACTCGCTCAAACTATGCATTAAAAACTTACAATCTCAACAATAATGGCAAAACGCAGCATCATTATCACCGGTGGGGCCGGGTTTATCGGTTCGCACGTTGTTCGACTTTTCGTCAACAAATATCCCGACTATCACATCATAAACCTCGATAAACTCACTTATTGCGGCAACCTCGAAAATCTCAAGGATATCGAATCTGCACCCAATTACTCGTTCGAACGCGCTGACATTTGCGACTTCGAGGCGGTTTCGGCGATTATACGCAAATACAACGTCGACGGCATTATTCATCTCGCCGCCGAAAGCCACGTCGACCGCTCGATTCGCGACCCGTTTGCGTTTGCTATGACTAACGTCATGGGAACCCTCTCGTTGCTCCAAGCTGCAAAAGCCTACTGGGAATCGTTGCCCGAAGGCTACGACGGCAAACTTTTCTACCACATCTCGACCGACGAGGTCTACGGCGCGCTCGAAATGACCGACCCCGAGGGTATCGAATCGCCTTTCACCACCGCCGCTTCGTCGCAACATCATCACGCTTACGGCTCCGAGTTCTTTCTCGAGACAACAAAATATAACCCACACAGCCCGTATTCCGCTTCGAAGGCGTCGTCCGACCACTTTGTCCGCGCTTTCCACGACACTTACGGCATGCCCACTATCGTGACAAACTGCTCGAACAACTACGGTCCGTATCAGTTCCCCGAGAAGCTTATTCCGCTCTTTATAAACAACATTCGCCATCGCAAGCCGCTCCCCGTATACGGCCGTGGCGAGAACGTGCGCGACTGGCTATACGTTGAAGACCACGCTCGCGCTATCGATGTCATATTCCACCGCGGAAAGGTTGCCGACACGTATAACATCGGCGGTTTCAACGAGTGGAAAAACATCGACATCGTCAAAGTGCTCATCAAAACCGTCGACCGACTCCTCGGCAACCCCGAAGGCGCGTCGCTCGACCTCATTACCTACGTTACCGACCGTAAGGGCCACGACCTGCGCTACGCCATCGACAGCCGTAAGCTCCAACGCGAACTCGGGTGGGAGCCAAGTCTGCAGTTCGAGGAGGGCATCGAACGCACTGTGCGTTGGTATCTCGACAACGAAGAGTGGGTCGACCGCGTTACCTCGGGCGACTACCTGAAATATTACGACGAAATGTACGGCAACCGTTAATCCTCTATGGCTGCCGAATCGCGCACACAAAAAAGCCTCCTTAACGCTAAGGTCAACACGGCGTGCTATTTCGTAGCACTCGCGGTGGCATTCTTTACGCGCAAAGTGTTCATCGACCGACTCGGCATCGATTTCGTCGGGTTGACCGGCGCGCTGCAGAGCTTGCTCGGATTTCTCAACCTCGCCGAACTCGGCGTGTCGACCGCCATCGCTTACGTGCTCTACAAGCCGCTATTCGACGGCGACCGCAGCCGTATCAACGAGATTATCTCCGTTTTCGGCTTCCTCTATCGCTGCATCGGATTCGTTATCCTCGGCGCCGGCGTCCTCCTCTCGGCTTTCTTGCCGCTCATTTTTGCCGACACGCCGTTCTCGCTGCCCGTCATATATTTCGGCTTCTACGCCTTCCTTGCAGCCTCGCTGCTCGGCTACTTCGTCAACTACAAAATCACGCTCCTTGCCGCCGACCAACGCAACTACGTCGTGACCGGCTACTTCCAGCTCACGACGAGCGCAAAGGTGCTAACCCAGATGGCTTTGGCGCTCTATTTCAAGAATTTCATACTCTTTTTCGCTATCGAAATTCTTGCCGGAATTGCCAACTCAATCATCCTCAACCGCAAAATCGCCAAGACCTATCCCTGGCTTGCAGCAGAAGTGCGGCTCGGTAGGGCGCTTTTCAAGAAATATCCCGAAATCGGCAAATATATCAAGCAACTTTTCGTCCACAAAATTGCGGCATTCGTGCAGTTTCAGATTACGCCGATGCTCGTCTACGCCTACGTTTCGCTGCCCGTTGTGGGCATCTACGGCAACTACACGCTCATCAGCGACCGCGTGCGCTTGTTCATCTCGGGCATCCTCGATAGCACGACCGCCGGCGTGGGCAACCTCATCTCGGAGGGCAATCGCGATAAAATCATAAGTTTCTACCGCGAACTCTTTTCGATGCGCTTCTGCGTAGCTGCCATCTTCACGGCGTGCATCTACATGCTCATTTCGCCGTTTGTGCGACTTTGGCTCGGCGATAGCCTCGTGCTGCCCGACTTGGTAGTGGCACTCGTCTGCCTGCAATTCTTCCTCAACGTGTTGCGTGGCACAACCGACCAATTTATCAACGGCTACGGACTGTTCTACGACATTTGGGCACCCGCCACCGAGACAATACTCTTCATCGTTTCGGCAATGACATTCGGCTCGCTTTGGGGATTGCCCGGCGTTCTGATGGGTCCAATCGTGTCGACGATAGTTATAATACATATTTGGAAACCTATATTCCTGTATACCCGAGGATTTCGGCTCGGAGTGTGGCGCTATGCACTACTCTTTGTGCGCAACCTGCTTGCGGCAGCGATACCCATAGCGGCAGCCTTTGCGCTCGGCAGGCTCATCGGCAGCACCCTTGACGGCTACGGCTGGCATCACAGCTGGTTCGGCTGGCTATTCGACGCCATCGCCTTCACCGCCATCGTCACCGCCTCCTCACTCACAACCTTCACCCTCCTCGCCCCCGGCTTCACAGCCTTCCTCCGCCGTTTCGCGAATAAAAGATTGAAAAGATGGGCTTGAAAAAGAACATACTATATAGTGGCATCCTAAGCACAAGTGTATACGTTTTCCAATTTATAACGTATCCCTATGTCGCACGCGTGCTTGGCGTTACCAATATCGGTATTTGCAATTATGTTCAGAGTATAGTCCAATATTTTACGTTATTCGCTATGCTCGGAATATCGACACTTGGCGTACGCGAAATAGCCAAATGTAACGGTGATAGAACAAAACTTGACGATACATTCTCGAAGCTATTTACCATCAATTTTGCGTTAACCATCGTTGCTATTATTGCATATTGTATAGCTGTACTTACTGTCAGCAAGTTCGCTCCATATAAAGAACTATTATGGATTGGTGCAAGTCAAATACTATTCAACATTTTCACAGTTGAATGGTTGTTTAAAGGTGTAGAAGATTTTAGATTTATAACACTGCGAACTTTGTTCGTTCGTCTGCTATATGTCGCTTGCATTTTTATATTTGTGCATAAAGAAAGTGATTACACGGTATATTTCATAATTTATTCCGGAATGATTTTTGCAAATGCCGTTATTAATTGGAATTATCGACGAAAATTTGTTTCGTTTGCGGTTAAGAAATTTCGAGAAGTAAAACAATACTTACGACCTTTGGCTTTCCTCGGTTCGCAATTGATTCTTACTTCAATTTACACAACGTTTAGTGTGTTTTTTCTTGGATGGTGTTGTGGTGATGACCAGGTGGGATATTACACAACGGCAACAAAAATACAAGCCGTAATTATATCGCTTTATTCGGCTTTTACTGTTGTTATGATGCCACGAATTAGTTCGCTACTTGAATCCGGAAATCAAGAAGAAGTGAACAAGT
>JAQXVL010000148.1 GCA_029224905.1 Bacteroidales bacterium | reverse complement strand
CTTAGCACAACATTTGAGAAGTGGCTATATGTGTTGAAGAACTTGTCGCGACTCGACCGTCAGCCGCAATCGTTGCGCGACAAGGTGTTCGACCGCTTGTTTACACAGGCGGAAATTGCCACATTCACCCCGCGTGAACTTCGTGAATATGAAGACAGTCGCAAGGCATATCGCGACCTCAAGAACAGTCTCGATACTGCCAAGCGCGATGGTATCAAGGAAGGTTTGGAGAAAGGCCGCAAAGAGGGTCGTGCCGAGGGTGAAAAATCAGCGGCAATCGCCATAGCTAAAAAGATGAAGGCTGTAGGTCTTGATGACGACACAATTATGCAAACCACCGGGCTATCCGCTTCCGATTTGGCATCTCTTAGCACCAAATAGCACAGAGTAGCGTCATTACGCTGTAAACATCCGAAAATTCAAGCAAAAGAAAAGCGTCTCTACATTTCTGCAGAGGCGCTTTTGCTATGTAGTGTCGTTGTAATATACGCTTAATTGAGCTGTTCTTCGGCGCTGCGGATTGCAGCGGCGTCGGCTTCAGCCTCGGCTTCGAGTTGAGCGTCGATGCCACGGTCGAGTGCTTCGAGCTCGTCGCGGTTGCCCACGATAAGCGAGCCGTACTCTTTCAGACCGGTACCTGCCGGGATGAGGTGACCGCAGATGACGTTCTCCTTCATGCCCTCCAAGTAGTCAACCTTACCGTTGATAGCGGCTTCGTTGAGCACCTTGGTTGTTTCCTGGAATGAAGCAGCCGACATGAAGCTTGACGTTTGCAGAGCGGCGCGGGTGATGCCTTGCAACATTTGGTCGGAGGTTGCGGGCACGGCGTCGCGCACTTGCACGAGACGGAGGTCGCGGCGCTTGAGCGCGGAGTTCTCGTCGCGGAGCTTGCGTGCGGTAATAATCTGACCGGGTTGCAAGTTCTGCGAGTCGCCGGCGTCGGTAACGACTTTCTTACCCCAGATGCGGTCGTTCTCGTCTTGGAAGTCGCGTTTGTCAACGACTTGTTGCTCGAGGAAGCGAGTGTCGCCCGGGTCGAGGATTGTCACCTTGCGCATCATTTGACGAACGATGACTTCAAAGTGTTTGTCGTTGATTTTCACGCCCTGCATACGGTAAACGTCTTGCACTTCGTTGACGATGTATTCCTGAACGGCTGTCGGACCCTTAATCGACAAGATGTCGCTGGGGGTAACAGCACCGTCGGAAAGCGGCGTTCCGGCGCGTACGTAGTCGTTTTCTTGCACGAGGATTTGCTTCGAAAGCGGCACGAGATATTTCTTGACTTCGCCGATTTTTGAGGTAACGACGATTTCACGATTACCACGTTTAACTTTGCCGAAGGTAACTTCACCGTCGATTTCTGAAACGATGGCGGGGTTCGACGGGTTGCGAGCCTCGAAGAGCTCGGTAACGCGAGGAAGACCACCGGTGATGTCGCCGGCGTTACCGCTGGCACGCGGTGTTTTGATAAACACGTCGCCGGTTTTGAGTTTGTCACCGTCTTCAATCATAAGGTGAGCGCCCACAGGCAGTGCGTATGTCTTGAGGACATTACCGTTGGCGTCGACAATCTTAGCCTCTGGCACTTTAGCACGGTCTTTCGACTCGATGATAATCTTCTCGTGCAGACCGGAGGTTTCGTCGTTCTCGGTGCGGAAGGTAACGCCTTCGATGACGTTCTCAAACTTAACAGTACCGGTAACTTCGCTGACGATAACGGCATTGAACGGGTCCCATTCGCAGATTACATCGCCTTTCTTAACGGTGTCGCCGTTATGGAAGTAGATTTTCGAACCGTACGGGATGTTCGTATTGGTAAGCACCATCTTGGTGTTGGGGTCGATGATACGCATTTCAGCCAAACGACCTACTACGACTTCGTAGTTGGGAGCTTCCTGACCTTCTTCGACGTCGCAATTGACGGTACGAAGTTCGTCGATTTCGAGCACACCGTCGTACTTTGAAGTAACCGACGAAACGGCTGCGATGTTAGAAGCCACACCACCGACGTGGAACGTACGAAGTGTCAGCTGAGTACCCGGCTCACCGATTGACTGAGCGGCGATGACGCCGACAGCTTCACCCTTCTGAACCATACGATGGGTAGCGAGGTTGCGACCGTAGCACTTAGCGCAGACGCCGTGTTTAGCCTCACAAGTGAGCACTGAACGGATTTCGACCGATTCAATGGGCGAATTTTCGATACGTTCGGCAGCGGCGTCGTTGATTTCTTCGCCGGCAGCGACGATGATTTCGCCTGTTTGCGGGTCGACGATATCGTGAACCGACACACGGCCGAGGATGCGTTCGCCGAGGGTTGCAACAACGTCTTCGTTGTTTTTGAGCTCGGTGCAAACGAGTCCGCGGAGCGTGCCGCAGTCTTCTTCAGTAATGATGACGTCGTGAGCCACGTCGACAAGACGGCGAGTAAGATAACCGGCGTCGGCTGTCTTAAGCGCGGTGTCGGCAAGACCCTTACGAGCACCGTGGGTAGAGATAAAGTATTCGAGCACCGACAGACCTTCCTTAAAGTTAGCCAAAATCGGGTTTTCGATAATCTGACCGCCTTCGGCACCGCTCTTTTGCGGCTTAGCCATAAGACCACGCATACCGGCGAGCTGACGAATCTGGTCTTTCGAACCACGGGCACCGGAGTCGAGCATCATGTAAATCGGGTTGAAGCCTTGGTTTGCCGACGAAATTTCTTTCATCAACGTGTCGGTCAAGCGCGAGTTTACGTGTGTCCAAATATCGATGATTTGGTTGTAACGCTCGTTGTTGGTGATGAAACCCATATTGTAGTTGTTGACCACTTCTTCAACTTGTTCGTAACCTTCTTTGACGAATTGCTCTTTTTCTGGTGGAACGAGCACGTCGCCGAGGTTGAACGACAGACCGCCGCGGAATGCCATGTAGTAACCAAGGTTTTTGATATCGTCGAGGAACTGTGCCGAACGAACGACACCGCATTTCTTGATAACCACACCGATAATGTCGCGGAGCGATTTCTTCGAAATGAGCTTGTTGACGTAGCCGATTTCTTCGGGAACGTATTGGTTGAAGAGGATACGACCTACGGAGGTATCTTTGACCATACGCTTAACGTGGTTGCCGTTTTCGTCGACGTCGTCGACAATCACCGAAATGATTGCGTGCATCGAGCACTTGCCTTCGTTGTAGGCGATTTCGGCTTCTTCGGGACCGTAGAACACGAGGCCTTCACCCTTGTCGTTGGCGCGGAGCTTGGTAATGTAGTACAGACCGAGCACCATGTCTTGCGACGGCACGGTGATAGGAGCACCGTTGGCGGGGTTAAGGATGTTGTGCGCACCGAGCATCAAGATTTGTGCTTCGAGGACGGCTTCGTTGCCGAGCGGCAAGTGGACTGCCATCTGGTCGCCGTCGAAGTCGGCGTTGAAGGCGGTACATGCCAACGGGTGAAGTTGGATAGCCTTACCTTCAATCATTCGCGGCTGGAATGCCTGGATACCGAGACGGTGAAGTGTCGGGGCACGGTTGAGCAGCACGGGGTGTCCTTTCATTACGTATTCGAGGATATCCCATACGATAGGATCTTTGCGGTCGACGATTTTCTTCGCCGATTTAACGGTTTTGACGATACCGCGTTCGATGAGTTTACGGATTACGAACGGCTTATAGAGTTCGGCTGCCATATTTTTCGGCAGACCGCATTCGTGCATCTTGAGTTCCGGACCAACGACGATAACCGAACGAGCCGAATAGTCGACACGTTTACCGAGGAGGTTCTGACGGAAACGACCTTGCTTACCTTTAAGGCTGTCGCTGAGCGATTTAAGCGGGCGGTTAGAGTCCGACTTAACAACGCTCGACTTGCGCGAGTTGTCGAGCAAAGAGTCGACAGCTTCTTGAAGCATACGCTTTTCGTTGCGAAGAATCACCTCGGGCGCCTTGATTTCGATAAGACGTTTGAGACGGTTGTTGCGGATAATTACGCGACGATAGAGGTCGTTGAGGTCGCTGGTAGCGAAACGGCCGCCATCGAGGGGCACGAGCGGACGCAATTCCGGCGGAATGACCGGAATGACCTTGAGAATCATCCATTCGGGACGGTTCTTGCCCTTGCTTGCGCGGAACGACTCAACAACTTGAAGGCGCTTGAGAGCCTCGGTTTTGCGTTGTTGCGAAGAGTCGGTATCGGCGCGGTGACGCAACTCGTACGAGAGCGAGTCGAGGTCGAGTTGACAAAGCAGGTCGTAGATAGCATCGGCACCCATCTTGCAGATAAACTTGTTGGGGTCGGTGTCGTCGAGGAACTCGTTCTCGCGCGGGAGTTTATCCATGATGTCGAGATATTCGTCCTCGGTGAGCAAGTCGAGGCGTTGGAGGCCTTCCTGACCTTCAATCTCGGCAGCGGCACCCGGTTGGATGACGATATAACGCTCGTAGTAGATAACCGAATCAAGCTTCTTCGAAGGCAGTCCGAGCAAGTAGCCAATCTTGTTGGGCAACGAACGGAAATACCAAATGTGAGCCACGGGCACAACCAAAGAGATGTGTCCTGAGCGCTCGCGACGAACTTTCTTCTCGGTTACCTCAACACCGCATCGGTCGCAAGTGATGCCCTTGTATCGAATACGTTTGTACTTACCACAGTGGCACTCATAGTCCTTCACCGGGCCGAAGATTTTCTCGCAGAAAAGTCCATCGCGCTCGGGCTTGTAGGTGCGGTAGTTGATGGTCTCAGGCTTGAGCACCTCGCCGTACGACTTCTCGAGGATTTCTTCGGGAGATGCGATTCCGATGGTAATCTTCGAAAAGTTACTCTTTATTTTATTGTCTTTATTAAATGCCATAATTTTGATATTGCGTTATAAAGAGTTTATGTGGCGCGGCGCGGTTGCAGCGCCACATAATGATATATTACTCTAAGTTGATGCTCAGTCCGAGGCCGCGAAGCTCGTGCAGAAGCACGTTAAGCGACTCGGGGATACCCGGAGTTGGCATAGGCTCGCCTTTGACGATTGCCTCGTAGGCTTTGCTACGGCCGACAACGTCGTCACTCTTGATGGTAAGTATCTCTTGGAGAACGTGTGATGCGCCGAATGCTTCGAGCGCCCAAACTTCCATTTCTCCGAAACGCTGACCACCGAATTGAGCCTTACCACCGAGCGGTTGCTGAGTGATGAGTGAGTACGGACCAATGCTGCGGGCGTGCATCTTGTCTTCGACCATGTGGCCGAGTTTGAGCATATAGATAACACCGACTGTTGCAGGTTGGTCGAAGCGTTCGCCGGTACCGCCGTCGTAGAGGTAGGTCTTGCCGTAGCGCGGAAGTCCTGCCTTGTCGGTCCATTCGTTGAGGTCGTCGAGGCTTGCGCCGTCGAAAATCGGAGTGGCGAATTTCTCGCCCATTACGCGACCTGCCCAACCGAGAACGGTTTCGAAAATCTGTCCGAGGTTCATACGCGAAGGCACACCAAGCGGGTTAAGAACGATGTCGACAGGCGTACCGTCGGCAAGGAACGGCATATCTTCTTGGCGTACGACGCGCGACACAATACCCTTGTTACCGTGACGTCCCGCCATCTTGTCGCCTACGCCGATTTTACGCTTCTTGGCAACATAGACCTTAGCCATCTTCATGATGCCCGAGGGAAGCTCGTCGCCGATGGTGTAGTCGTATTTGCGACGGCGAAGCTCTGCTTCGATTTCTTTCGACTTACGCAAGTAGTTGATTATCGTTGCGTGAATCATATCGTTGCGGTGAGCGTCTTGCGTCCACTTGCTCAGGTTGATGGTGTCGAACTCTTCGATGCCCGTAAGTACCGACTTGGTAAACTTAACGCCCTTAGGCACGATTTCGGTGCCGAGGAAGTCTTTGACGCCTTGCGACACTTTACCGGAGGTAAGCGTAACGAGTTTGTCGATAAGTTTAGCCTTGAGCTCGATTTGGCGGAGTTCGTATTCTTCGTCGATTTTAGCAAGCGTAGCGTTAGCCTCTTTACCTTTCTTCTTTTCGGCGCGTTGGAACAAGTTAGTTCCGATAATCACACCCTTAAGCGACGGCGAAGCCTTGAGCGAAGCGTCTTTGACGTCGCCTGCCTTGTCGCCGAAAATTGCGCGAAGGAGTTTTTCTTCCGGAGTGGGGTCTGACTCACCCTTCGGCGTGATTTTACCGATAAGAATGTCGCCCGGCACAACGTGTGCACCCACGCGGATAATACCACGTTCGTCGAGGTCTTTCGTAGCTTCTTCGCTGACGTTAGGAATGTCAGAAGTAAGCTCTTCCATACCGCGCTTAGTCTCGCGCACCTCGAGGGTATACTCGTCGACGTGAACCGACGTAAGGATATCTTCGCGAACCATACGCTCGTTAAGCACGATAGCGTCCTCGTAGTTGTAACCCTTCCACGGCATGAACGCCACTTTAAGGTTGCGACCAAGGGCAAGTTCGGCGTTTTCGGTAGCGTAACCCTCGGTGAGGATATCGCCGGTCTCTACGCGCTGACCTTTCTTGCAAATCGGGCGAAGGTCGATGGTTGTGCTTTGGTTCGTTTTGCGGAACTTGGGCAAATGATATTCTTTGACAGCGTCTTCGAAGGCAACAAATTCCTCGTCTTCGGTGCGGTCGTAGCGGATACGGATAACGCTTGCGTCGACAAATTCGACAACGCCGGCGCCTTCCGCCATAATCTGCGTACGCGAGTCGCGAGCGAGTTGAGCCTCGATGCCTGTACCGACGATAGGAGCCTCACTGCGGAGCAAGGGCACTGCCTGGCGCATCATGTTCGAACCCATGAGGGCACGGTTGGCGTCGTCGTGTTCGAGGAACGGAATCAAAGAAGCCGCAATCGAGGCAATCTGCATAGGCGACACGTCCATAAGCTCAACTTCGCCGGGAGCTACCACGGGGAAGTCGGCGTCGAGGCGCGCCTTTACGCGATTGCGGATAAACGTACCGTCGTCGTTAAGGGGTGCATTACCTTGGGCAATGACCTTACCCTCTTCGATTTCGGCAGTGAGATAAGTGATGTGCGAATTGTCGAGGTCGACTTTTCCGTCAGCCACTTGTCTATAAGGAGTCTCGATGAAACCGAGATTGTTAATCTTGGCATAGACGCAAAGCGAGGAGATAAGACCGATGTTCGGACCTTCAGGAGTCTCAATCGGGCAAAGGCGTCCATAGTGAGTGTAGTGCACGTCGCGGACCTCAAAGCCGGCACGCTCACGCGACAGACCGCCGGGGCCAAGGGCTGACATACGGCGCTTGTGCGTGATTTCGGCAAGCGGGTTGGTTTGGTCCATAAACTGCGACAAGGCGTTAGTGCCGAAGAACGTGTTGATGACCGACGAAATGGTCTTCGCATTGATAAGGTCGATGGGAGTGAACACTTCGTTGTCGCGCACGTTCATACGCTCACGGATTGTACGAGCCATACGAGCAAGTCCGACACCGAATTGGTTGAACAGCTGCTCGCCGACCGTGCGAACACGGCGGTTGCTCAAGTGGTCGATATCGTCGACGTCGCTCTTCGAGTTGATAAGCTCGATGAGATACTTGATGATGGCAATGATGTCTTCGCGAGTGAGCACCTTGACATCGTCGGGCACGTTAAGCGACAGCTTTTTGTTGATACGATAACGACCAACGTCGCCCAAGTCGTAGCGCTTCTCCGAGAAGAAGAGGTTGGTGATAACCTCGCGAGCCGACGCGTCATCCGGTGGCTCCGCGTTACGAAGTTGACGATAGATATAAGTGATAGCCTCTTTTTCAGAGTTGCTGGTATCTTTTTGGAGAGTGTTGAAGATAATCGTGTAGTCGCTGACGTTAGCGTCTTCCTTGTGGAGAAGCACAGTAGGCACGCCGGTAGCGAGGATATCGTCGATATAGTCTTCTTCGATGATAGTCTCGCGGTCGAACACGATTTCGTTACGCTCGATGGTAGTAACCTCGCCGGTGTCTTCGTCGACAAAGTCTTCTGTCCACGTTTTGAGCACACGAGCAGCGAGCTTGCGCCCAACGGCTTTCTGCAGGTTCTCTTTGGTAGCTTCAATTTCTTCAGCAAGGCCGAAAATTTCGATAATATCCTTGTCGCTATCCAGACCGATTGCACGGAGAAGCGTAGTGACAGGTAATTTCTTTTTACGGTCGATGTAAGCATACATGACATTGTTGATGTCGGTAGCAAACTCGATCCAAGAGCCTCTAAACGGGATGATACGCGCCGAGTAGAGCTTGGTACCGTTGGTATGCGTGCTCTGACCGAAGAAAACGCCCGGAGAACGGTGAAGTTGCGACACAACAACGCGTTCGGCACCATTGATGACGAACGTACCCTTCTCGGTCATATAGGGAATCGGACCGAGATAAACGTCTTGAATCACTGTGTCGAAATCCTCATGTTCCGGATCAGTGCAGTAAAGTTTGAGTTTTGCCTTAAGAGGCACGCTATAGGTAAGCCCGCGTTCGAGACATTCGTCGATGGTATATCTCGGCGGGTCGATGTAATAGTCCAAGAACTCAAGAACGAAGTTGTTACGCGTGTCCGCAATAGGGAAATTTTCGGCGAACACTTTATACAGACCCTCGTTTTTGCGTTTTTCCAAAGGCGTATCGAGCTGCAAAAAGTCTCTAAACGACTTCAATTGCACCTCGAGGAAATCCGGAAAAGGAAGCGGGTTCTTGACTGATGCGAAATTTACGCGCGGTTTTACTGTTGAAATTTGCATAAAATTTATATTAATTGAACCCGAAATTGAAAAATAACACAAAAAGGTTAAGAATCGACACTTTTGGGGATTCTTAACCTAATACCTGAAACTCAGGCAATATTATTTAAGTTCAACTTCGGCGCCAGCCTCTTCGAGTTGTTTCTTAAGACCCTCAGCGTCAGCCTTAGCGAGACCTTCTTTAAGAGTAGAAGGAGCACCGTCTACCATTTCTTTAGCCTCTTTCAAGCCAAGACCTGTGAGTTCCTTAACGAGTTTTACGACAGCCAACTTGCTTGCGCCGGCCGACTTAAGAACAACATCGAACGAAGTCTTTTCTTCGGCAGCAGCAGCGCCTGCACCGGGAGCAGCAGCAACTGCAACTGCAGCAGCAGCCGGTTCGATACCATATTCGTCTTTCAGGATTTGAGCAAGTTCGTTCACTTCCTTAACTGAAAGGTTAACTAATTGTTCTGCAAAAGATTTTAAATCTGCCATTGTAGTATGATTTTTTTATTGTTTTTAATTTTGAATTATTTGTTGGATAAGGTTTCGAGGATACCGTGCAACTTGTTACCTGAAGACTGCAAAGCAGAGATAACGTTCTTCGCCGGAGATTGAAGGAGAGCCACAACGTCGGCGATGAGCTCGTTCTTGCTCTTGATGTTCGCAAGGGTATCGAGTTGATCTGCACCAACATATACGGTTTCTTCAACATACGCAGCTTTGAGAGCCGGAACGGTGTCGTCTTTTTTAAGGAACGCCTTAATGGTCTTTGCAGGTGCATTACCTGTGTTAGAAAGCATCAAAGCGGTGGTACCTTTCAAAGCCGGGTAGAGTTCTGAATAGTCTGCATCTGCGGCTTCGAGCACTTTGTGAAGAAGTGTGTTCTTGACAACTACCATCTTAACGTCTGCCTTGAAGCATGCACGGCGAAGCTCGCTTGTGCGCTCTGCGTTCAGACCGGTGGTGTCGGTCAAATAGAAACAACTATATTCTTTAAGAGTATTTGCGATTTTTTCAATCACTAATGCTTTATCTTCCTTTTTCATGATTGTCGTAATTTTAAAGATTAAACATCAAGTGTTTTAACATCTATTTTAAGACCGCGACTCATAGTGCTTGAAAGATAAATGCTCTTAATGTAAGTACCCTTCGCTGCCGACGGTTTGAGCTTAACCAACGTGTTGATAAACTCGCGTGCATTGTCGACCATTTGCTCCGCAGTAAACGATACTTTACCTATCGAAGCGTGTACAATACCGGTTTTGTCAGCCTTGAAGTCGATTTTACCTTGCTTAACTTCCTTTACTGCTTTAGCCACATCCATTGTTACAGTACCGCTCTTGGGGTTCGGCATCAAGCCGCGCGGACCGAGGATACGACCAAGCGCACCAATCTTACCCATGATAGCAGGTTGAGTGATGATTACATCTACATCTGTCCAACCGCCTTTGATCTTTTCGATATACTCGTCGAGACCTACATAGTCAGCGCCTGCTTCCTTAGCCGCATTCGCTGCTTCATCGGTGTTACAAAGAACGAGTACTCGCACCTGTTTTCCTGTTCCGTGGGGAAGTGATACTACACCACGAACCATCTGGTTATTTTTACGAGGATCGATACCAAGACGTACATCGATATCAAATGAAGCATCGAACTTTGTGAAAGTGATTTCTTTCACCTTTTCTGCTGCTTCCTTAAGAGTGTACAACTTCCCAGCTTCAATCTTCTCTAAAGCCAACTTTTGATTTTTTGTAAGTTTACCCATTTCAATTGAAGTTTTTAATTGTTTTCAGGGAATGAACCCTTAACAGTGATACCCATGCTTCTTGCTGTACCGGCAACCATGCGCATAGCCGATTCAACAGTAAAACAGTTCAAATCCGGCATTTTGTCTTCTGCAATCGCTTTTACCTGGTCCCAAGTGATTTCCGCAACTTTCTTACGGTTAGGCTGTGCAGAACCCGACTTTTGCTTCGATACCTCAAGCAGCTGTACTGCTACCGGCGGCGTCTTTACGATGAAGTCGAAACTCTTGTCTGTGTAATACGAAATTACAACAGGAAGCACTTTTCCTGCCTTGTCTTGAGTCCGGGCATTGAATTGCTTACAAAACTCCATGATATTAATACCCTTAGAACCTAATGCAGGTCCTACTGGAGGTGATGGATTTGCAGCACCACCTTTAATCTGTAATTTGATCTGTCCAGCAAGTTCTTTTGCCATTGTTTTTAATTTTTGATAAGTTAATTATCGCGGAAACCTTAGTAACTCGTAACCGTTAATCCAGTTTCCTGTCTACCTGCGTATACTCCAATTCGACCGGCGTTTCGCGTCCGAAGATGCTGACGTTCACTTTCAAGCGTTGCTTTTCGGCGTTAACCTCCTCAATCGTTCCCTTCATCGAAGTAAACGGTCCGTAGGTAATCTTAACAACCTCTCCAACGTTGAATTGCTCTGTAACCACCGGATTTTCGTCCGCAACGCCAAGAAGCTGATCTATCTCCGCTTGACGCAGAGTGACAGGCTTCTTCTCGCCTCCGCGTTCGCGAAGGAAGTCGATTACGTTTGTGGTCGTTTGAACAACCGTCATCGAATCACCTTTGAAGTCTGCTTGGATAAAGACATAACCGGACATCAAGGTACGTTCTTTTTGCACCTTTTTGCCCGCCTTTGTCGTTGTATAGACTGTCTCTGTCGGAATTACAACCTGAAATACTGAGTCGCCAAGCGAAGTGTTTCGAATTTGAGCGTCAAGGATTTCTTTAACCTTCGCCTCTTTCCCTGATATGGCGCGAAGCACATACCATTGCTTTTTACCTTCAGCCATGACGAACCAGTTTAGATGCTGTAAATACCGTGCATTGCCAAGTCTATTACCTGGTCAACAGCAAAAATCACCAGTGACAGAATGATGGAAGCAACCATTACTATGACTGAGCTGCTGACAAGTTGACTTCTCGTCGGCCAAGAAACCTTATTAACGAGCTCGTTATAGACCTCTTGTGTATACGTAGATATTTTGTTGAATAGTTTCATTTCGTTGATTTCTTTTGCACGGGACGAGAGGCTCGAACTCCCGACACCTGGTTTTGGAGACCAGTGCTCTACCAACTGAGCTAGTCCCGTATAATTGGGGTCGGTTGTTTCCGACCCCTTTTATCTGAAGTATTATTCAATAATCTCAGTGATTTGGCCTGAACCTACGGTACGACCACCTTCGCGGATTGCGAAACGGAGACCTTGGTTGCATGCTACCGGAGTGATGAGCTTAACTTGGATTGTTACGTGGTCACCCGGCATTACCATTTCTACACCTTCCGGAAGAGTGATTTCACCGGTTACGTCAAGCGTACGGATGTAGAATTGAGGACGATAGTGGTTGTGGAACGGAGTGTGACGACCACCTTCTTCTTTCTTCAAGATATATACTTGAGCCTTGAATTCGTCGTGCGGTTGAACTTGTCCCGGGTGGCAGATTACCATACCACGCTTGATTTCGTTCTTGTCGATACCACGGAGAAGAAGACCTACGTTGTCACCTGCTTCACCTTCGTCGAGGATCTTGCGGAACATCTCAACACCTGTTACAACCGACTTGCGGTCTGCACCAAGGCCGAGGATTTGTACTTCGTCACCAACTTTAACACGACCTGCTTCGATACGACCTGTTGCCACAGTACCACGACCAGTGATAGAGAACACGTCTTCTACCGGCATCAAGAAAGGTTTATCAACGTCGCGCGGAGGAAGCGGAATCCATGTGTCAACAGCTTCCATAAGCTCCATTACCTTCTCTTCCCATTTCGGTTCGCCATTGAGGGCACCGAGAGCAGAACCACGGATGATAGGAGTGTTGTCGCCATCATAGTCGTAAGAGCTAAGAAGGTCGCGCATTTCCATTTCAACGAGTTCGAACATTTCTTCGTCGTCGACCATGTCACACTTGTTCAAGAATACAACAAGACGCGGAACGTTTACTTGACGAGCCAAAAGGATGTGCTCACGAGTTTGAGGCATCGGACCGTCAGTTGCAGCTACTACGATGATTGCACCGTCCATTTGAGCAGCACCTGTTACCATGTTCTTCACATAGTCGGCGTGTCCCGGGCAGTCTACGTGCGCATAGTGACGATTTGCAGTTTCATATTCTACGTGAGAAGTGTTGATTGTGATACCACGCTCTTTTTCTTCCGGTGCGTTGTCGATTGAGTCGAATGAACGCAACTCAGAAAGACCCTTTTCTGCCAACACCTTAGTGATAGCTGCAGTCAAAGTAGTTTTACCGTGGTCAACGTGACCAATTGTACCGATGTTAACATGCGGTTTGGTTCTCTCAAAATGCTCTTTTGCCATAACTTTATTTTTGTTTTGTGTTTAACTAAATCGATTTATATTTTTCCTATTTTTCGTTGAGCCGATGACGGGATTTGAACCCGTGACCTCTTCCTTACCAAGGAAGTGCTCTACCCCTGAGCTACATAGGCAAGTGTGGGCGAAGATGGATTCGAACCACCGAAGGCATAAGCCAGCAGATTTACAGTCTGCCCCATTTGGCCACTCTGGTATTCGCCCTGCTTTGAGCCTCTTGTCGGATTCGAACCAACGACCCCGAGATTACAAATCACGTGCTCTGGCCAACTGAGCTAAAGAGGCTTTTAGCTACTCTCGAGTCTTTACATAAGACCCAAAGCGAGTGCAAAGTTACGCATTTATTTTTATCTCACAAATATTTCATATTATTTTTTTTCAAAAAATGCCGTTTTTTATTTTTTTAGCACTTTATTCCCCTCATTTTTACGATTTATATCCCACTCCGGATCACCCACAGCCCCCAACGAATTCCGCCGCTCGATAGACGATTCTATATATAATAAGGTATAAAAAAGCCGCCGAAGTGGTTCGGCGGCTTGAACTAATACAACTTATAAGCCTTTTCTATGCAAACTTAAACGCAGACTTATTTCTTTTTATCCTTGATTTTTACCAGCTGACGGTCGAGTGCGTCGATAGCGAGGTCGACTGCTTCCTCAAACGTGTCGGCAACTTTCGATGCGAACAAGTCGTCGGCATTGGGTACGAGCAGCTTGATGGCAGCCTCTTTGTTCATCGCCGTTTCGGGCTTCACTACTTTGAGCGTCACGTCGAAAGTGGCAATCGATTCGTTACGACGCGCAAGCTTTTGCGCTTTCTTGTTGATAAACTCTTCCAACTTTTCAGTTGCGTCGAAATGGATGGCTTTAATTTTAACTTCCATATTACCCTCCTTGTTTTAGTGCTCTTGGGTGAGCGTGTTTGTAGTTTTGTTTTAACTCTCTATAGGTTATATGAGTGTAGACTTGCGTAGCGGCAAGCGACTCATGTCCTAACAATTCTTTAACGGAATTAATGCCGGCGCCGTGGTTAAGCATCGCCGAGGCGAACGTATGTCGCAGCACGTGCGGCGAGCGCTTCGACGCCGTCACCGACGACAGCGCCTCGGTCACCACGTTGTAGACCAGCGTCGGATAGACGGGGCGACCTTTCTCGGTTACGAAAAAGCGGTCGGTTTCCGGCCCGACTTCCTTGCGCAGCGCTCGATAGGTCTCAATCAACCGGCTCAGCCGCTCGCCGAAGGGCACGATGCGCTCCTTGTTGCGCTTGCCAAGCACCTTCAGCTCGCCCGCCCGACTGTCGACGTTGACATCTTCCAACGTAATCAGCTCGGCGCGGCGGATGCCCGTCTCGTAGAGCATTTCGACAATCAAGCGATTGCGCACGTCGGCAAAATCAGCGTGGTCGTAGTCAGCATCGAGCACGTCGTCCATCGACTTCTCGCGCACAAACACCGGCAGCGGATGCGGCACTTTCGCCATCGGAATATCGTCGACGGGATTCGCATCGACTACGCCTTCCTTCTGCAAGTAGCGGAAATATGCTCGCAGTGACTGCACCTTGCGACGCACCGTCCGAACTGCCATCCCGTCTTTCGACAGGTTGTAGACCCACGCGCGTACGTCGCCAACCGTCACTCGATTCGGCTCAAGCGTTTCGACGCCAAGAAATTGCGCAAACTGCGACAAATCCTTAGAATAAGACAAAACGGTATGAACCGAATAATTCAGCTCATACCGTAAGTATCTTATATATTTCTCGTCGTTCATATTCATGGATTTGATACCACGAATATATAAAACTTTTTCGAGAAATCCAAATAAAATGTCGAAAAATTAATCTTCTTGTGTGCGGAGGTGTTGTACGTAAACTGCCTTCATCATTTTTTTGCGGTTAGCAACCGACGGTTTTTCGAATGCCTGACGGCGACGAAGTTCTTTTACAATACCTGTTTTTTCGAATTTTCTTTTGAATTTCTTGAGGGCTTTTTCAATATTTTCGCCTTCTTTAACTTGTACGATGATCATTTTCTTATTTTGTTTTTTGTTATTTCTATAAAAATTAGCGACGCAAAGTTGCATAAGCATAATCGACCGAGCGTGCGTCGCAGTCGCTTCGGTCGATGCGGTCTCGCCGCACTGGGTCTGTATGTTGTTTTAAACTCTCTATGCGATAGGTAGTTAACCCCCTCTCTTTTTATGCGACTGCAAAGGTAGTGAAGTTTTTCTAATTACGCAAAATTTTTCCTCAGAATTTATTTCACGCAAAAATTTAACCGAGTTAGAATTGGAAATAGATAAACGGCTTGACTTCGGCGCTCATAAACTGCAGCACGAGTTGCACTACGACGTCGAAAATCAGCAACTTCACCCACCACGGCGAGTCGACAAACAGCCGCGAAGCACGGTCGAGCCACCCTAACGGCATCGCATGAAGTGCAATGATTATCACCATCATAACGCACCATGCGCTTCGCTCGGCAACAAACGGCGCAAAATGTGACAGGTCGAAGTCGGTAAACGCACGCGTGATAATTGTCGCCGCATCGCCGAACGAATCCGCCCGGAAAAACACCCACAGCAGCGACACGAACATCATCGTCACGAGCCAACTGAGCGCACGAACATACCACGCATCGGGTGTGCGGTCGAGCCACGGCTTGCACGCCTTGTGCACCATCAGCCCGACGCCGTGCATTCCGCCCCAGAACACAAACTTCCACGCCGCACCGTGCCAGAGTCCGCCGATGAGCATAGTCGCAAGATTATTTATATAGGTACGCGGGCGCCCGCGACGATTGCCGCCAAGCGGAATGTAGACGTAGTCGCGCAGCCACGACGACAGCGAAATGTGCCAGCGGCGCCAAAATTCGGTGATATTTTTCGACTGATACGGCAGCCGGAAGTTGTCGGGCAGGCGAAAACCGAGTATCAGCGCAATGCCGATTGCCATATCGCTATAGCCCGAAAAGTCGCAGTAGATTTGCATCGTATAGCCCGCAATCGCCATCAGCGTTTCCAGTCCGCCGTAGCCGCCGGGATTGGCGAAAATTAGGTCGTTATATTGCGCAATATAGTCGGCAATGATGGCTTTTTTCACAATGCCGACAACGACGAGCCACAGCCCGGAATAGACCATCTCGCGCGTTGCCGGTAGGTTGTCGCGCATCTGCGGCAGAAAGCGGTCGGCGCGCACAATCGGACCCGCCACAAGTTGCGGAAAGAACGACAGATAGAACGCATACTCGAGCCACGACCGCGTGGGTTCGATTCGGCGCTTATACACGTCGACGACGTAGCTTATCGACTGGAACGTATAGAACGAAATGCCGACGGGCAAGATTATGTCGAGCGGCTGAAAATTGCCGCCGATGATTGCCGCCCAATTCCACAGCACGAAGTTGGCATACTTGAAGTAGCCGAGCACCGACAGCGAAATGACTATCGACAGCGCGGCGAGCAACTTGCGGCGCAGCCGATTGCCCGACGAGGCAATGGCACGCGACAGCAGCCAATCGCAGAGCGATGTGCACACAAGCAGCAAGAAGAACCAGCCGCTCGATTTGTAGTAGAAATAGAGGCTGAAGGCAAGCACGAAAATCATCATTTGCAGCCGCCTGCGCTTCAGCATCGCATAGATGGGCAAAAACACCAAAAAGAGCACCCAAAACAGCCCGCACGAAAACAACATCGGATTGGCGGGGTCGTAGCACAGTTGTTGCAGTATGTTGTCGACAATTGGCACCATATACGACTGTTTCTAAGGCTAATAACTATCTTTTTGGTTGCAAAACTTCCACACGATTCGCCCTGGCATT
Source organism: Bacteroidales bacterium (assembly GCA_029224905.1). Classification (GTDB taxonomy): domain Bacteria; phylum Bacteroidota; class Bacteroidia; order Bacteroidales; family Muribaculaceae; genus Limisoma. The sequence goes on along the minus strand of JAQXVL010000148.1, from coordinate 11,017 downwards.
GACGCGCGCCGGTTTTTTCAGGCGTATCGGATGCGCGCTATGAAGCTCAACCCACCGCGCCACGCTGTCCATCCACAGTGCCGACGACTTGCGAGTCGGGTGCGCGCCGTCTTTGCTGCGCTCAAACTTCATACCGTCGCTCAAGAAGAAACAGCCCGGCTTGGTTTTCGATGCCACCAGTTGGTTGATGCCGGTGTCTTTCTTCCAGTTCGGAGGACCTATCCAAACGTACGGGATAGTGCCGATTTGACGAAGCATATTGTCGACATAGCGAGCTCGTTTTGTGGCGATGTCGCGCACGAAAAGTTCGTTTGCGCCGAGACACACAAACACGTAATCCGGATGATATTTATTGATGTAATGCTTCAACTTATCGCTACTGCCCCACACCTCCGTTGTCGAGCTATACCAAATCACGGTATACAGTGTGTGGCCGTTATGGCGAGTATAGGCTGCCAGGCGCGGCGACAGACCTTCGAGCATCGAATCGCCTATGAACAGGATGGTTTTCGATGTCGTGTCGAGCTGCGCACGTTGATGCTTCTGCGGTTTTTTCACGGTAGCCGGCGCAGTCTTATGCGCAGTCGGCACCTCTGCCGGTGCGCTCAACACATCGACAAAGGTGGCTTTCTGCAATTCTACGCCGAATATTTTGACCGGACTAACCAACGACACGCCGACAAACACGACAAGCGCCGTGGCGAGTAGCATCCATAGTCCGAAATAAGGCTTATTGTTCATTTACGTGGGTTGGATTGTTTAATATCGAGCGAGCCGACTATTTATAAGAATCGGCATAGATTTTCACCACTTCATCGGTCGAGAGTTGACGCGGGTCGAAGTCGAACAGTCCGCCCATAGAGTCGAACGCCTTGTCGGCAAAGCGCGGAAAGTCGACCGGCGAAATGCCGTAGTCGCTGAGTTTGATATTGTCGACGCCGCATTCCTGTTGCATGTACACCAAAGCATCGACGAAGTCGCTCGGGCGAGCGCTTTTCTTCTCGGTCATCGTCTCGAACATCTTCATATAGCGCTTCATGCGGTCGTTTTTGAACGTCGTAAAGTAAGCCTTGCTGATGGCAATCAGTCCGGCGCCGTGCGGCAACTCGGGATAGAACGCACTCATTGCGTGCTCGAGAGAGTGCTCCGACGTGCACGACGACGTAGCCTCAACCATACCGGCGAGCGTCGATGCCCATGCCACTTTCGTGCGAGCCTTCAAGTTGCGACCGTCTTTAACAGCCACCGGCAGATATTTGTAGAGCAAACGAACAGCCTCGAGCGCATAGAGGTCGCTCATCGGCGATGCACAGCCTGCAATGTAGCCTTCGGCAGCGTGGAAGAACGCGTCAAAACCTTGATAAGCGGTCAATGCCGGCGGCAACGAAAGCATCAATTGCGGGTCGACAATCGACAGCACCGGGAAAGTCGACGGACAGCCGATGCCCACTTTCTCTTGCGTATCTTCGTTGGTAACAACCGCCCATGGGTCGATTTCCGTTCCCGTACCAGCCGTAGTCGGAATGGCTACAATCGGCAAAGCCTTGCGGATGGGCTTGCGACCACCGGTGCCACCTACGACGTAGTCCCACAAGTCGCCGTCGTTGACTGCCATCACGGCAATAGTTTTCGCCGAGTCGATAGTACTTCCACCGCCGAGACCTACAACGAAATCGCATCCGTTTTCGCGGCAAAGGGCTGCGCCTTCCATCACATGACTTTTCACCGGATTCGGCAAAATCTTGTCGAACACCACCGATTCCACGCCGGCTTCACCGAGCAGACCGACAACGCGGTCGAGATAACCGTATTTGCGCATCGACGTTCCCGCCGAAATTACCACCAAGGCTTTACGCCCCGGCAGCGCGCTCTCTGAAAGTTTTGCCAGCTGACCGGCACCAAAGATTAACTTAGTTGGAATATGTGCGGAAAAATTCATTTCACTCATAATTTTATCGTTTTTATCGTTAGAAATTCGTTTATATCTCCAAAGTTATAACAAATTGCCGAAAATCTTAACATTATAGGTAAATTTAACAGATTTTCTTAATTACAAGCATAAAAAGAGAGCCCGCCGGATGTCGGCAAGCTCTCTTCTACTATAGCTAAATGAAAGTTTCTTTATTTCGCAGGCGCTGCAGCGGGAGCATCGCTAAGATTGAGTTTTTTCTTAACGAGCGGCGTTGCGTTGACAGCATCGGGACCTGTATAAAGCGGTTGATTGCTGTCGAGGATGATGGTGTAAGCATTTTCTTGACCTACAGCTTGAATTGCCGATTTAATTTTCTCTTGTATCGGAGCAAGAAGCGTCTGTTGTTGACGTTGGATGTCCTTGCCGGCTACTTCTTCAAAGTTTTGAATCTTTTGGCTGAGTTCTTGGAGCTCTTGTTGACGACGCTCTTTGATTGATTCCGGAGTGTCTTGTGCAAGATTTTGGAATTCTTGAATCTTCTTGTTGAACTCGTCTTGGAGGCTCTTATACTCTGTTTCGTATTTCTTCGAAACTTCGGCAAGTTTAGCGTCTGCCTCTTTTACGTCGGGCATAAGTTGGAACACTTCCTGAGTGTTGACGTAAGCGATTTTTTGAGCGAAGAGGCTCATAGGGGCTGCTACTAACACAGCCAATAACAATTTCTTAAGCATATCGTTTTTTATTTAATTTTTTTCTGATTGGTATTTTCAATGACCACGCAAAGATAATACATTACAAATTTATAGGCAAACAAATCGTGCAATTTTATCGACGCGTCGGGTTCAACACCTACTTGGAGTAGCCGAGTTTCGAGAGCACTTCGTTGCTGACGTCGATTTTGGGCGATGCAAAGATGATGCCTGCCGACGATGCGCGGTCGAAAATCACCTGATAGCCACGCTCTTCCGACACCTTCTTGACAGCCTCGTAGATGTCGGCTTGGATGGGCTCTATCAGCGATTGACGCTTCTTGTAGAGTTCGCCTTGCGGTCCGAAATATTTCGCTTGAAGTTCGGCTGCCTCTTTCTCTTTGGCAACAATTTCTTCTTCTTTTTTCTTCTTTTGTTCGTCGGTCAGAAACACCATATCGCTCTGGTAGTTCTTGTAGAGCGTTTCTGCCTCTTTGGTCTTGGCTTCGACCTCTTTCTGCCAACGCAGCGACACCTGGTTCAGCTGTTCGTTAGCCATTTCGTATTGCGGAATGTTTTTAAGCACATACTCCATGTCGATTAAGGCATATTTCTGAGCGAATGCTCCTAAAGAGCAAACGGTGGCAATCATTGCCGCTAAAAGCATCTTTTTCATAGTCTCTTAAATTTTTCGTTTAACGTTTGGACTATATTTAACACACAAAGTTTAAAATGGGGGTTAAAATTTTCTTAGAATTCTTGACCGAGGATGAAGTGGAAGTGGCTGCCGCCCTTCGTACCGAACACCTTGTCGAAACCGTAAGCCCAGTCGATACCCATCATGCCGACCATCGGCAGATAGATGCGCACACCGGCGCCGGCTGAACGCTTGAGGTTGAACGGCGAGAATTCTTTAATGTCGGTCCATGCGTTACCGCCTTCGACGAACGCAAGTCCGTAGATTGTGGTGCTCGGCTGCAACATGAACGGGAAGTGGAGCTCCATGCAGAAGCGCGTGTAGGCGTAACCGTCCTTGGTCCACGGTGTGAACGAACCGTTGTCGTAACCGCGCAAGGCGACGGTCTCTTGAGCGTAGCCGTAGCTGCCCGACATACCGTCACCGCCGACGTAGAAGGTCTCGAACGGCGACTTGAGATATTTGTTATAACTGCCGAGAAGTCCGATGTCGGCACGCGTCATCAACACGAGTGTCCATTTGCTTTCGGGATTCGACAGCGGAGTATAGGTCCGCGCCTTGAATTTGAGTTTCCAATATTCAATCCACTTATACAATTCCTCTTTCGCCTCTTGCGTACCGGCTTCGGAGAGCGCTTTCCAGTTTTTGTTGGAGAAGAGCGACACGGGAGGAGTAAGACCGAGGTCGACCGAGAAACTGCTACCGCTACGAGTGTAAATCGGGTTGTCGATACTGTTGCGCGACAGGTTCAGTCCGAGCACGAACGAGTTCGACGTACCGTTGTTCATATAATATAGGTATTCCCAGTTTTTGAGGTGATACCAGTTGTACGAGAGTTGCGCCATAAAGGTGAAGTAGTTGTCGGGCCAGTTCAAACGCTTACCGAAGCCGACGGTTACGCCTGCCATCTGCAAGAATTTGTTCTTGTCGTAGGCGTTCTCGATACTGCTCTGATAGTAGTTGTCGTAGTAGTTTGAATTGTAGCCGAGGTAGCTGCCCAAGCCGTTATAGTACATACCGCTGGTCATGTAGTTGCGGTTGTAGAAGTTTGAGTTGACGCCGGTCTGACGCGAATAGTAAGCCGATACGGAGAGCGAATTCGGGCGCTTGCCGCCAAACCACGGGTCGAGGAACGACATCGAGTAAGCCTGGTAGTACTTCGCGTTGGTCTGTGCACTGATTGAGAACGTCTGACCTTCGCCCTGCGGGATGATGCCCTTGTACGAACTCGGGTTGAACAGGTTCTTTATCGAGAAGTTGGTAAACTTGAGCGCCACCTTACCGATTACACCGGTTTGACCCCAACCTGCCGAAAGTTCGACTTGGTCGCTGTTTTTCGACGTCAGGTTGAAGATAAGGTCGACCGTACCATTGTCGGGGTTCGGTTCGGGGCGAATGTCCATCGACTCGGGGTCGAAGTGACCGGTTTGCGCGATTTCGCGCGCCGAACGTTGCAGCGCTTCTTTCGAGAACAACTCGCCGGGACGCACACGCAGTTCGCGACGTATCACCTTCTCATACAGGCGATCGTTACCGTTGATAACGATGCTGTTGATGCGCGCTTGCGGACCTTCCATGATGCGCATTTCCAGTGCAATCGAGTCGCCTTCGATTTTCGACTCAATCGGCACGAGTTGGAAGAACAAGTAGCCCTTGTTCATGTAGAGGTTAGCCACAGCGTCGTCGTCTTCCATCGTACGCTTGTTGAGAAGCGTTTGGTTGTAGACGTCGCCGGCTTTCATACCCAGCACGAGGTCGAGGTAGTCGGACGTATAGATTGTGTTGCCCGCCCACGAAATATCGCTGATGTAGTATTTCTTACCTTCTTCGACGGTGATGTGCACGTCGACGTATTTGTCGTTATAGTTTGTCACCGAGTCGCTCACTATTTTTGCATCGCGATAGCCTAACTCGTTGTATTTCTTAATGATAAGACCTTTATCGGTTTCGTAGTCGGTGTCGACGAATTTCTTTTGGCGGAAGAGGTTGACGAGGCGTTTTTTCTCGTTGGTTTTCTTCATCGCTCGCTGTATCTTATTGTCGCTGAGCACCTCATTGCCTTCGATATAGATTTTGTGCACCTTGACTTTCTCGTTTTTGTCGACGTCGATAGTCACAATCATCTCGTTTTCTTTGGTAATGTCGGGAGTTTGGCGAATCTTGACGTCGACATTGCTGAAGCCCTTTTGCTTGAAGAACGCCGACACGATTTGCTCACCGCGGTTGACGATGTTTTGCGTAATCTGGTTGCCGGCAGCCAAGCCGAGACGTTTTTCGAGCTCTTCGCGCTCACCTTTTTTCACACCTTTGTACTCGATGCGCGAAATTCGCGGTTGTTGGCGCAAGTCGAACACGAGCCATGCCTTGTCGCCGCAAATCTTCTCCACCTTGATTTGAATCTTGGAGAACAATCCTTGTTTCCAAAAGCGTTTCGCCGCGTTGGTGATTTCGTCGCCGGGGATTTCTATTTTGTCGCCCACAGCCAAGCCGCTATAGCCTATCACGATATAATCTTCGTAGTATTGCAGACCGGAGACGCGCATTCCCGCTATTTCGTAGACCTTAGGCATCGACGAGAAAACGATGTTCGGGTTGTAAATAGTATCGTTTTGCTCGACCGCCGAAGCCGACAGGCAAGCCAAGAATGCTATCACAAGTGAAAGTGCTCTGATTTTCATATTTATTCTTCCAAAGATGTTCATTGTTTGTTTTTTATTTGGTCACCGGTCAGGCCGAAACGACGTTCGCGCGATTGATACTGCTTGATAATGTTGCAGAAATCGGTTTTCGTGAAGTCGGGCCAAAGCACCGGCGAGAAGTATAGTTCGGCATAGGCAATTTGCCATAGCAAGTAGTTCGATATTCGGCATTCGCCACCTGTGCGAATCAGCAAATCCGGGTCGGGCATACCCGCCGTTGCGAGTCGCGACGCAAAAGTGTCGGCATCGATGTCGGCGGCATTGACCTCGCCTTTTGCCGCGTCGGCAGCCAAGCGGCGCACGGCGTCGACAATCTCGGCACGCGCCGAATAGCTGATTGCCAGCGACATTGTCAGCCCGGTGTCGGATGCAGTCTGCTCCATGCAGTGCTGCAAGCGGCTGAGCGCAAACTCGGGCACGCGGCTAAGGTCGCCGATGATGTTCAGGCGAACGTTATTCTTTATCAAGTCGGGCGTCTGCTGCTCGATGGCGTAGGCTATCAGATGCATCAGCGAGTCGACCTCGGCTTGCGGACGATTCCAGTTCTCCGTCGAGAACGTGTAGAGCGTCAGGTAGCGGATACCCAAATCCGACGCAATCTCGGTGATGCGTCGAACGGCGTTGACGCCCTCGGCATGCCCCATCGAACGGTCGAGCCCGCGGCTCTTCGCCCAACGCCCGTTTCCGTCCATTATCACGGCAACATGCTGCGGCAGCCGACTGCTGTCTATCTGACTGATTATATTTTGTAATTGTTCGTCCATTGCGTCATTCTACATAGTGACAGGTCTTGCAAACCTCTTTAAATTCGTACGAAATGCCGAACATCAACGTCGGGCACCAGTCCGTGTTTTTCATAAACGAACTGTTCATACCGCGCAGGTCTGTCAGACCGTCGATTTTGTCGCCGAGCATCATCTTTGCTCGCATTTCCACGCCGAGGTTTATCCTGCTCTTTAGTTTATATTTTGCTCCCACACCGATGGGTATCATCGGCGAAAACGCCTTTGCTTCGGGCGCATATGCCGCGCCGATGCCGATGGTGATATAGGGAGTGATTCGTTTCAGTTTTTGATAAGGCGACCCGATGCCGAAATTGAAAAAGTTGAACTCGAACGCCGCCGACACGTCGTAGTATGGATGCCCGAACCGATAGGTTGCTCCGTCGGGGAACACCATGTCGAAATCTTCCGAATTGCCGCTGATTTTGGCTGTCGAGATGGCTGCCTTGGCGGCAAAGCGCTTGTTGATGAGATATTTTATCGACACCTCGGCAGCGTAGCCGGGACGGCGAAGCACGTTGCTTTGGTTGACGTCGCCGAGATAACCGCTGATACCCGCTCCGACGCCTGCCTCCAACTTATAGTCTTGGCTATAGACGCCGAATGCCGTTGCAGCAAGAGCCACAACGAGCATCAACGTGCGGATATGTCGCAGTAGGTGATTCATCGGCTTTAGATAATCGGCTTAAACGATAGACGGTTGAGCACGCCGCGCCACACGCTGTTGTGCGTTCCGCCGTTGACGGTCTTGCCGCCGAACACGTAAATGTACGGGCAATCCCACGACGTTACCGGCTCGGAAGCGCGTGTTTCGGGCGCGGCAATCTGCCACCAACGCGGCAACCTGCGCGACTCCATTGCGGTCCACACTCCGGCGCTGCGCGTCAGCGTAGTCGTTTCGACGAATGCCTGTGCGCCGTAGAAGTCGGGGAAGTAGAACGGCAACTGCACAAGGTCGTCGCCTTTCTTCCACGTCACGCCGTTGTCGTACGAGATGTAAACGGTTTTTGTGGGCTTTTCTTCGTTGTCGAGTCCGCCCATTGCGAACCATACGGGATATTGGTCCTTGTTGTAGAATTCGCCCATATTATAGTAGTAGCGGAACAGCGTTGTGCCGAAGACCGGCGGAAACTCTATTCGGCTCACTTTGCCCCAATTCGTACCGTCGAAGCCCCAAACGCTTCCGGTGAGTTTGCCTTTGGCATCGCGACCGCCGGCGATGAGTATATTCGGCTCGTAACTCCAATCGTTGGTGAGCGATACGGCTTGCGAGAATCCGCGAACGGGGAAATCCGATTCCACCTCGTTGACGTTTGTCGGCTCACTGCCCGGAACGAGCGTTGCCGTATAGTATGTGCCGTTGTTTACCGACAGATAGACCACGCGGTCGAGGTAGCCGCCGATGATTTGCGTTGCTTCGACACCCGAGTCGGTCCACGATGCGCCTTCGTCGGTAGAGTAATAGATTGTGCGCTTGCCCGACGCTTCGCCCACGATGGCGAGTGCTCCGTCGGTAGCGGCAAAGGTTTCGACAATCGGCTCGAAGCCGAAAGTCACTACGCGTTTTTCCCACGCATTGCCGCCGATGTTTTCGGTCGACGACAAGGTGTAGCCGCCGAGTTCGCTCAACAAGCAGAATGTTTTGCCGCCCATTTGTGCGGTTTTCTGCTCTTGGATTTCGTTAGATCGTCCCGGCAATTGGCGACGCGCAAGGGCGTTCCAGTAAAGCGAATCCGGGTCCATCTTATGCACATTGACCTTCACGATGTAGGTTGCTTTCGTTTCGCCGTCGGCTGCCACAACTTCCAGGCGAACGTCGCCGGTAAAGTCGATTGTGTCGGTGTCGGCGTTAGTATGAACGAACGTGGTGTCGGGCATCGTCTCCGCGCCCGAGATGGTTATGTTTTTCGTTGCATAGTCGGTAACGGTGATTGTTGCCACCAGGCGGTCAATCCTTGTGCCTTTCGGAAGCGAATCGGCGTTGTATATCAACTTTTCGCGAGTGTCGACGGTAAAAAATACGGAATCCAAATCGACAAGCACGGAGTCGTTTTCTTGCAGAACGAACTCCTTAACGAGTGTCGATGTCGGTATCACAAAGGGTTCGTTGTCGTCGTCCTCTGACTTGTTACACGAAACACCCGCCAAAACGGCAAAAACCGTCAAGATTGCGTATATTGGAAATAATCTTTTCATTATTGTTTCTCTATTCATTTTAAGTTGCAAAGGTAAGATTATTTTGCCAAAGGTTGAAAATTATTGTCTTAAAACAACTAAAACCGCGGCAAAAATCAAATCCGGCTGTAAAATTAATACTTTAGTCAAAATAATTTTCCCTAAGAATAGACCAATATAACAATTATTCTTGTTTTTATTTCTTTTTAACTTGAATTATACGATTTGTGTCGACAAAACAGCACGAAATTTCACCGTCGGGCATCTTGGGGGCGACTACCCCACCGCCGAGAACGATGCTCGAACGCTCGACACGCGCCTCGTCCCACAATCCGGCTTCGACGAATGCGTTGATAGTCTCTGCGCCGCCTTCGACCATCAGCGACGTCACGCCGTGGCGATAAAGGTCGCAACACACGTCGTCGAGCGACATAGATTGGTAGACAATCGTCGGCGCCGCATCGTCGGCAAGATTGCCGCTCGGCGTATAGCCACGGCGCGTAAGCACGACGCGCAGAGGATTGCGCCCGCACCAGCGACGTACGGTCAGCGACGGATTGTCGAGTCGCGCGGTAGCCGCACCCACGAGGATGGCATCATACTCGCTACGCAGTCGATGGACAAGCGTAGACGTGGTAGGCGTCGACAGTCGTGCCGCAAGCTCCGCGGCACTGCGACGGCGATCGATATAACCGTCGAGGCTTTCCGCCCATTTCAGCAGAATGTACGGACGTCCGAGAGTATGGGCTGTCAGAAAACGCACGTTCAGCCGGTCGCACCGCTCTCGCAATACGCCTTCGACAACCTCCACGCCCGCTGCTCGCAGCATGGCGACTCCGCGCCCGGCAACCTCGCGAAACGGGTCAGGCGAGCCGACCACGACCCGCGGAATGTGCTTGTCGATTATCAACTTCGCACACGGCGGCGTTTTCCCGTAGTGGGCACACGGCTCGAGCGTGACGTAGATAGTGCTTTCGGCGAGCAACGGCGCGTCGGCTGCCGCCACCGAACCGATGGCGTTGACCTCGGCATGCGCCTCGCCGAAACGCCGATGATAGCCTTCGCCGATGATGCGTCCACGCGCAACTACGACCGCGCCGACCATCGGATTGGGCGACACGCGCCCGCGTCCCAGCGCTGCCAACTGCAACGCTCGCTCCATATATTTTTCGTCGATATTCATCTCAAAAAGACAATTATTTTTCTTAAATTTGCAATATGAACGAGCCGATTACATTAGGTCAAATGATTGCCGTCGTGCGGACACGCCTGCGCGACCAATACCCGCCGGGCGAAGTGGAAGGGTTTATCAAAATCATCTTCCGCGAACTCCTCGGCTACGAAACCGTCGACATTTTGCTCCACAAAGATACGGAATTACCTGATTTTATCGTAACAAAAACTGCAAAAGTAGTCGACCTGCTCCGCGAAAACCGCCCGATTCAATACATTTTCGGCAAAGCGTGGTTTCACGGCCACGAATTCTCGGTCGATGCGTCGACGCTGATTCCGCGACCGGAAACCGAAGAACTCGTCGACTTGATTATCGACAAAAATCGCGGCAGCGACCTGCGCGTACTCGACATCGGCACCGGTAGCGGTTGCATCGCAGTTTCGCTGGCGCTCGGGCTACGATTTCCGACGGTCGACGCCATCGACATCTCCGACCGGGCGCTTAGCGTGGCTCGCGACAACGCGTCTCGCCTGCGGGCGCGCGTCGACTTCCGCCGCGACGACATCCTCACGGCTAAGCCCGACGGTTGCCGCTACGACATAATCGTCAGCAATCCGCCCTACATCGCCGATAGCGAACTCCGCTCGATGGCAGCCAACGTGGTCGACTACGAGCCACACTCGGCGCTTTTCGTGCCCGACAGCGACCCGCTGCGATTCTATCGCGCCATAGCCGAATACGCTCGCCATGCACTCGCCGACGGCGGCCGCCTCTACTTCGAAATCAACAGCCGCTTCCCCGACGAAATGCGCGCGCTACTCCTCGAGTACGGCTTCGTCGACATCGACATCCGTCGCGACATGCAAGGGCTATACCGTTTTGCAAATGC
>JAQXVL010000147.1 GCA_029224905.1 Bacteroidales bacterium | reverse complement strand
TGCGAAGTGATTCTGCCGCTTTACCGCGAAAAGGGCGTAAAGTTTCTCGAAGACATCAGCGGAATCTTCGCTTTTGCGCTCTACGATGCGGAGAACGACGATTTCCTGATTGCACGCGACCCGATAGGCGTCATTCCGTTGTATATCGGTCGCGACAGCGAGGGACGCGTCTACTGCGCCAGCGAGTTGAAGGCGCTCGAAGGCTTCTGCGACGAGTATGAGCCGTTCTTGCCCGGGCATTACTACCTGGGCAGCGAGGGCAAGATGGTGCGTTGGTATAAGCGCGACTGGATGGACTACGAGGCTGTGAAAGACAATGCCGCCGACGTGGCAACTCTCCACGATGCGCTCGAAGACGCCGTTCGTCGTCAGCTGATGAGCGACGTGCCCTACGGTGTGCTGCTTTCGGGCGGTCTCGACAGTTCGGTGATTTCGGCGATTGCCAAGAAGTTTGCGTCGAAGCGTATCGAAACCGATTCGCGTCAGGATGCGTGGTGGCCGCAACTTCACTCGTTCGCCGTGGGACTTAAAGGTGCTCCCGACTTGGCGAAAGCAAAAGAAGTTGCCGACCACATAGGAACCGTTCACCACGAGATAAACTATACGATTCAGGAAGGTCTTGACGCCATTCGCGACGTGATTTACTATATCGAAACCTACGACGTTACGACAGTACGCGCGTCGACGCCGATGTATCTGCTTGCGCGCGTCATCAAGAGTATGGGTATCAAGATGGTGCTCAGCGGCGAAGGTGCCGACGAGGTGTTCGGCGGCTATCTCTACTTCCACAAAGCGCCCGACGCACGCGCCTTCCACGAAGAAACCGTCCGCAAGCTCTCCAAACTGCATCTCTACGACTGTTTGCGCGCCAACAAGTCGCTTTCGGCGTGGGGCGTTGAGGGCCGTGTGCCGTTCCTCGACAAGGAATTTCTCGACGTGGCGATGCGTCTCAACCCGGAGGCGAAGATGTGCCCGGGCAAGACCATCGAGAAGCGCATCGTGCGCGAAGCCTTTGCCGACATGCTGCCCGACAGCGTGGCATGGCGCCAGAAGGAGCAATTCTCCGACGGCGTAGGCTATAGCTGGATTGACACACTTAAGGCTATTACCGCCGAAGCTGTCAGCGACGAGCAGATGGCTCACGCTGCAGAGCGATTCCCCATCAATCCTCCACAAAATAAAGAAGAATACTACTATCGCAGCATCTTCGAAGAATATTTCCCGAGCGCAAGCGCAGCGCGTAGCGTGCCGTCGGTACCGTCGGTGGCATGTTCGACCGCCGAAGCACTTGCCTGGGATGCATCGTTCAAAAACCTGAACGACCCGAGCGGCCGCGCCGTTGCAGGTGTTCACGAAGACGCTTATCAAAAGTAATTTTTATGGCATTTATCAACGATAATTTTCTAAAATTGCCGGGAAGTTATCTCTTCTCGGAAATAGCGCGCCGCGTAGAGGCGTTCAAGGCATCACATCCGGGAGTTAACCTAATTCGCTTGGGCATCGGCGACGTAACGCGCCCGTTGCCGGCGGCGTGCATCGAAGCGATGCATAAGGCAGTCGACGAGATGGCTTCCGCCGCCACTTTCCACGGCTACGGACCCGAGCAGGGCTACGACTTTCTGCGTCAAGCCATCGTCGACAACGACTATGCCGGACTCGGCATCGACGTGTCGGAAGTGTTTGTCAGCGACGGAGCCAAGAGCGATACGGGCAACTTCGGCGACATCCTTGCGCAAGCCAACACCGTAGGCGTAACCGACCCGATTTATCCGGTCTACATCGATTCGAACGTCATGGGCGGACGCGCCGGAACGCTTGCCGACGACGGGCATTGGTCGGATGTGTGCTATCTGCCTTGCACCGCCGACAACGGCTTTGCTCCGCAGATTCCTGACCGCCGACTCGACGTGGTCTACCTCTGCTATCCCAATAACCCGATGGGCACAACGCTTACTCGCCGTCAACTCGCCGAGTGGGTCGACTATGCGCTTGCCAACGACACGCTTTTGCTCTTTGATGCCGCTTACGAAGCATTTATCACCGAGCCCGACGTGCCGCACAGCATCTACGAAATCGAAGGAGCACGCCGTTGCGCCGTAGAGTTTCGCAGTTATTCGAAGACGGCGGGCTTTACCGGAGTGCGTTGCGGATTTACCGTCGTGCCGAAAGACCTGACGGTAAAAGCCGCCGATGGCAGCCGCGTGGC
>JAQXVL010000146.1 GCA_029224905.1 Bacteroidales bacterium | reverse complement strand
ACGGTGATTGTCGGCATCTACACCGACGAAGCATGGGCTGCCGACGTCGTTCGTTCTATCGTGCAAACCGCCGGTGCGGCAAAGGTCATTCCGGTGTTTTTCACCAAGCCGTACACGCTGAGCAAGCACAAATGGGCTATCTCGAAATGCCACACCGCCGTGCTCGCCTACGAGAAACATCGCTACGCGCAAGAATACGCCGCACAAGCGATTTTCGGCGGATGCGAAGTTAGCGGACGCGTGCCGGTAACCATCAACGGCGTGGCGAAATGCGGCGACGGAATCATTCTTCATCCCTCTCGCCTCGGCTACGGCATGGCGGAAGAAGTGGGACTCGACAGTCGATTTGTGTTCCAAGCAGATTCACTCGCCCGCGAAGGCTTGGCGCAAGGCGCCTACACGGGATGCCAAGTGCTCGTGGCGAAAAACGGCGTTATCGTTTTCGACCGCAACTACGGCTATACCGACAACACAAAGCGACAAAAAGTGACATCGAATACGCTCTTCGACCTTGCTTCGGTGTCGAAAGCGGCGGGTACGCTCCCAGGCATTATGAAAGCCGTCGACGACAACCTGCTCGACATCAACGCTCCACTCGGCTCTTATATCAAAAGCCTGAAAGGCACGCCGAAAGGCGACCAACCCGTACGCAACTACCTCTACCACGAAACAGGGATGCCGCCGTCGCTGAACATGTACAAAATAATGACCGACACGGCGACCTACAAAGGCAGCCTCTCCGTCGGCAAAAAGTCGGACAAATACCCGTTCCAAGCCGGCGGCGCATTCATCAACGCTACGGCTAAACCTCGTCGCGACATAACTTCGGCAACTCGCACGAACCGTTTCAACTACCAACTCGGCAAAAATCTGTTCGTCGGGCGACTCACCTACGACTCCATCATGCAACGCATCCACAACATCGCACTCCGCAAAGACCGAAAATACGTCTACAGTTGCCTAAACTTCTGCCTGTTGATGGAAGCCGAAGAAAACGTCACGAAAACGCCGCACGACCAATACGTTGCCGACAACATCTTTCGCCCGCTCGGCGCGCACCGCATTTGCTACCGACCGCTTAGCCGTTTTGCGTCGACGGAAATTGCCGGTACGGAGATGGACAACTACTTTCGCGACGGTATTATCAACGGCACAGTCCACGACGAAACGGCTGCCTTTTCGGGAGGCGTGCAAGGCAATGCCGGACTCTTCGCCACGGCAACCGACCTCGCTAAATACTGCGGTATGCTCCTCGAGCACGGAAAATACGGCGGCGTCAACATCCTCTCCGACCGTACCGTCAACACGTTCGTTACCTCTCAAAGCAAAAATTCGCATCGCGGACTCGGTTTCGACAAGCCTTACATTCCCAACCCGGAATACTCCACAACTTGTGCCGAAGCCGACGCGTCGGTGGTCGGACACACGGGCTTTACCGGCACAGCATTTTGGGTTGACCCGAAAAACGAGTTAATCTACATTTTTCTCAGCAACCGCGTTTGCCCAAGCCGCAACAACCCGGCATTTTCGCGCGTAGGCGCTCGCGCCGGAATCTTCGGCTTGGTCTATCAATCTATGTGGAGGTGCCAAAAATGAGCAACTCAGCCATAGCAACCGCCATCGGCGAAGAAATTCTGCGTCAACTGCCTTACGACCCCAACCGGCAACAGATGGAACTCGTCGCCGCCTTCGGCAAATTTGTTGCCGATGCTGCCGACCGCTCCGCATTCGTGCTTAACGGATACGCCGGAACGGGAAAAACGTCGCTGACCAGCGCACTGGTGCGCGCGCTCGGCGAAATGGGCATACGCTGCGTGCTGCTTGCCCCGACAGGCCGTGCAGCAAAGGTCTTTTCGACCTATTCCGGACACGCGGCATCGACAATCCATCACCACATCTACCAAAGCAAGCGCTTCGACCCCGAAGCGATGGCGTTCGGGCTGAAGAAAAACAACCACAAAGGCACATTCTTTATCGTCGACGAAGCGTCGATGATTTCCAACACCGCCGGCGACAACGCCGTGTTCGGCACCGGACGCCTCCTCGACGACCTCATCACCTACGTCTACAGCGGCGAGGCATGCCACCTCATCCTCCTCGGCGACGTCGCCCAACTTCCCCCGGTGGGCTACAGCGACAGCCCTGCCCTCTCGCCCGACGTGCTCCACGCCTACAGCCTGACCGTCTACTGCTACACCCTCACCGAAGTGGCGCGACAACGCGAAGACTCGGGAATTCTATATAACGCCACCGAAATTCGCAAAACCATCTCGTCGGGCATCCTCGTGCCGCCCACGATTCACGCAAAAGCGTTCGACGACGTCGAAGCCGTCACCGGCGAATTTCTCACCGAACTCATCGACGACTGCTACAGCCGCGACGGCGAACAGGAGACAATAATCGTGACCCGCTCTAACAAAAACGCCGTGCTCTTCAACCAAGGCGTGCGCGCTCGAGTGCTCGATATGGAGTGCGAACTCGACGTGGGCGACATGCTCATGATTGCCAAAAACAACTACCACTGGGCAGGCGACGACAACGACCGCATGGACTTCATTGCCAACGGCGACGTTGCCATCGTGCGCTCGCTCGGAGCCGTCGAAAAGATGCACGGATTCCGCTTCTGCGACGCTACGCTCGAATTTCCCGACTACGACGTCGAAATCGACGCAAAAATCATCCTTGACGCGCTCTATGCGGAGTCGCCGGCTCTCAGCCGCGACCAACAAGAGCGACTCTACCAAGCCGTGCTCGCCGACTATGCCGACATCCCGCGAAAGAGCGAACGCTATAAAGCCATCAAGCAAGACCCCTACTTCAACGCCTTACAAGTGAAATTCGCCTACGCCGTGACTTGCCACAAAGCACAAGGCGGACAGTGGAAAAACGTGTTTGTCGACATGGGATACATCCCCGAAGAGGCGTTCTATCAACTCGATTTCTACCGTTGGCTCTACACATCGTTTACCCGCTCATACGGCAAAATCTACCTCATAAACCCGCCGCTGAAAGTCGACTGAAAAAAATTTTTCATCCTTTGCAACTTTTCAGCAACTCAAGTGCGTCTAATGCACAGAAAACAAAATTAAAAACGAATAAAACAATGAAAAAATTCATCGCAATCGCCACCCTGGCACTACTTAGCGAATGTGCATTATTCGCCGCACCGAAAACAGTGACTATCAACCCGACAGAACCGGCAAAAGAGGCTGTCGACACCACAGTGACCGAAACCGACTCCATCGACGACACTACGTTGGCTGAGGACCAAGCGGCTTACGACTTCGAGAAAGAGCGACTCGAAATAGAACGCCTCAAAGAAGTTTCGAAGAGCGAAAACGCCGTAGCGCTCACCGCCGTAACCTTCGGCACCGTTATCCCCTTCGCCGCTATTTGCGTCATCATCTGGTTGGTGTTCTACTACAACTTAAAAAAGCGTAAAGAGAAATATCGCCTCATCGAGAAAGCCATCGAAAAAGGCGTCGACATCCCCGAAAGCGTTTTCAGCGAAGGTAAATCGAAATCCAAAAACGAATCAGCGCCGATAGCCCAAATCCGAAAAGCAATAGTGCTCATCTCCGTCGGCGTGGCAGGCATCGTTTTCTTCGCTATCTGCGGCAGCCCGGAAATGGCAGGACTCGTTTCGATGGTCGCTCTAATCGGTATCGGAAACCTGACTGTAGGTATCTTGGAATACCGCAAACAGCAACGCAAATCCAACAGCGAAGAAACCATAGAAAACGATGCAACAGAAGATTGACGAACTACGGCTGCTTACCAAATGCGTTCTCGGTGACGATCGGGACGCGTTTGGCAAGCTCGTAGAACGATATCAGTCGGACATTCGGCGTTTTTTCATCAACCTGAGTTGCAACTTCGCCCTCGCCGACGACCTTGCGCAAGAAACGTTTATTAAGGCTTACATCTCAATTCGCAGTTTTAAGATGCATTCCTCGTTCAAAACATGGCTGTACCGGATTGCCTACAACGAGTTTTACGACTACCTGCGGAAGCAAAAAATCGAGACCGAGGTCGACGAAACCATGGCATCTACGCTGCCCTCGTCGGCTACCGACGCTCGACTCGACGTAGCTACCGCGCTGCAAAGCCTGAACCCTACCGAGCGTTCTTGCATCGTGCTGTTCTTCATCGAAGACCGTCCTATCAAAGACATCGTCAAGATTACCGGTTTTCCCGAAGGAACCGTAAAATCGAGCATTTCACGCGGCAAAATTAAATTAGCTAACTTCTTAAACAAAGGATAATGACCGATAACAAAATATCAGACCGACAAATTGCGGAATTTCTACAACCGGGCAAGGACGCCGCACCGGAGAATCCGTGGTTCACGCGTAAGGTGATGAACCGCTTGCCCGAACGCCGTAAAAGTTATAACTGGATAACAATCGCCATCAACACGCTCTGCATCGCCGCTTGCCTGTTCGTGTGGTGTTACACCTGGGGCAACGACATGTCGCGCTTATTCACTCTCGACATCACAAAAACGGAATTTGTCAAAATGATTGGCATGCTCGCCGGCTCGATTGCCATTTGCGCGCTTTCAATTACTCAGATTCCGAAATATTTAGAATCCTAACGTAATGTGTCGGTGGCTGCAACTTCGGTAGCGTGGTAGAAAAGTCGACGTGCGAGCGAGCGGAACGCCGCCGATGCCGTGCTGTCGGCAATTGCTGCCGACGCCTCATCGCTCAATCGATGACTCAAGCCTCGATAGGCGGCAAACAGCGAATCGCTTTTTGCCCGCGTGAGCGTCGAATCTGCCAACGCCGACGAATATTCGTTGCGCAACGCCGCGCGCCGTATCGTCACGTCGTTTTGCAGACAAACCAACCGCGAGATGCGCGTACTCTCATAATTCCCGCTGACGTAGTAGCCGTTCTTCCCGGCATTCATCGCAAAACGTCCCGGCGTGAGCACAAAAGCGGCAATAAAATCGTCGCCGCCAAAGCGCACATACGCCTCAACCGGCTCCGTATCGCATATACCTTCGAACCGGAAGCGACCGTCTTCGATTGCCGCACTGTCGAGCATCTGCACTTTCCCGTAGCCCGGCAGATAACGATAAAGATATGCAACCTGCGACGTACGTCCGTTGACGGTGCGTCCGTCGAGCGTAAATCGGCGACTGTCGTTGCGGCTACACGACACAGTTACCAGCGCCGCTAATATCATTATAAAACTAAAAATTCTCATTTTCCTCCGTTTTAGAAACATAGTTAAACTTATAGAGGAATATATGTCGACCCCACATCAACCGCTTATACGTCATAATTGAATCGTTGCAGATACCGATTGCGCGCTTCGACACGACAAAGGTTTCCTCGTTTCGCTTGAGCGTAAACGACCCGTCGCCGGCAATCGTATAAGTCGCCGTGTCGGTAATGCCCGGCAGCAATTGCACAACCTCGTTCGGGTTGAGTTGGCTGAACGTCGTCGACTGAGCGAGCCCGTTGCGCAGCGACTGCCAGTTGTAGTTGCTTCGCGCCGAATAGAGCATCGTCAGCGCCGGGAAATACAAGATGATGAGCAATTCAAAGAATCCGGTAGCCTGTTTGCCGACACATCCGATGACGTGCGGAACGAGCAACGCTAACGCCGGCGTCAGCGGAAAATAGTAGCGCGGCATCTTAAGCAACGACGCATACTGAATGACAAACATACACGCCACCGCCAGAACCGAAATCCACGCGAAATTGCCCGACTTGAAGAGTTCGCGGCGACGATTGCCTATCAGCGCCGCCACAAACGCACCTGCCACGATGAGCGCACCCGGAACGGTAAAAAACTTCAGCAACAAATCGCGCACCATCACGTTGCCGACGATGTTGCGTACGCTCGAAAACGCGCGCTGCTTATGCACGCTGTCGTGAAGCAAGAAGTTGAAAAATCCGGGATAAAGTATCAGCGCAACGACCACCGACCCGACGGCTGAAACCAGCAGCCACTTGATGAGGTCGCGACGGCGATATTTTGCGCAAGCGCACATCACAACGACGCCGAATCCAACGATAAAGATTGCGTTGAAATAGCCCAACGAAATGGCGGCGGCAATCGTTAGCGCAAGTCCGACAACGAGCCGACGCACCGCAACGGCTTCGCCTTCTCGCAGACGTATAATAAGGTCGACGCCGATGAGCATTACGGCAATTATCGCCGTTTCAGCCATCTGATATTCGCGAATCAGCAACGTGTTGCGTATCGACATCCAGTTGCCGAAAGCCATCACCAAACCCACAAAAACAAGCAGCGAGCGCTTCGGATAAATGCGACGGAGCAGCCTCAGCATCATGAAAAACGACAGGCTGAAAAACAGCAAGTTCAACGCACCGCCGCGCCACGCCAGCGAATGAACGTCGAACGTGTCGAAGCCAATCAAAAACGGGCGCAGAAACATATAATAGAGACTCGCATGCGGCGCATCGCCGTTGTTTACCCACAGTTGAGCGATGTCGGCGGCAGCACCCTCGACGCCACCGCAGTCGTCGGCAACCAGCAACTGCTTGAGTTGCTCGCCCGAATAGTCGCCGTCGGGCAGCGGCGAGTTGTAGTAGTCGTTGCACGTCGAAATCGACACCGAGAAAATCTCGTCGCTATGCAGTTGCTTGCGCAAGTCGATATTCACAGCCCTTATGCAAAAAAACGCCACGAAAATTACACCGACCACAGTCATATCGACCGCACGACGATGAGCGGCATAAAAAGCCGACAACCGCTCGCAAAAGCGGTCGTAAGCATTCGGCGTACGTTGTTTAATATGTTTCGGTTTACCCATAGTTCGTTGATTGAGACCGTAGTTTTTGAAAAGCATCAGCAGCAAATCGCCAACTGCCAAAGCATCACTTTGCAAAGTTCGCAAATATTTTCATTATACCCAAAAAATTTCGTCGCACAGAAAGATTATCGCAGTGCGTGCAACGGATTTGTTAAATTGTTAAAATCAGAACAATCAACTACTCCACTTTTCGATGCGTTCCTTTATTATAGTTTTCGGCAAACGCAAATTTTGTTTTAACAATTCTCGCAATTTAGTCGCGGCATAGGTAGACGAAATGATTCTTTCTTCCACTAAACGGTCGAAAACAAAAATAATCCCTTTTACATCAACACTCGACTCAATGGCTTTCTTTCGGAGTTGCCCATCGCCCGTCAGTAACGTATAATTGTGTTTCTTCGCATAATACCACACTGCACAATCCGGAATTGAGACATTACCTCCCGCATTATTGTGTAGTTCCAAGACTTCAAGCAATTCTTTTGCATCAAACGATTGAACATAAAGTTTTCCATTATCAATATATTTGCGAATGGCTTTGATTTGGTCATTATCGGTAATTTCATTTACAATAAAGTCAACGGTGTGCACTTTTATCGACAAATCAAAGAATTGCTCTAACATCCCAACGGAATAGAGGTCAATGAAAATATTTGTATCGTTGACTACAATTTCCATTCTACACTAAACTCAATTGGTTACGCACAACACCCACAGGCACATTCAACAACACACCGGCTTTGGATATTGATATAATTTCACTTGCCAAAGCCCTATACACCAATCTGACAAATCGATTTGTTTGCTCGGTTTTATATCGACTGCGGTCAACTTCTTCTTTGAATTGTTGATTCCGATTCTTCTTTATATGAAAAGTTTTATAGCGACTTTCGGTAACTATGTTTAGTGCCCAAGCCTTATGCATCAAAGCATCAATCGAGATTCCGAATTGAATCTGAATGTCTTGCAGCTCTTGCAACGAAATGTCTTTACGATTCAGCCCGATTCTTTGAATGAACACATCTTTTGAAATTAACATTTCGCTTGCAAAAAGATGACACAACTGCTCAACTCCTCGTTGGTCTATTGAACTATCGAACGTCAATATCAAATGGCCCAATTCGTGCAAAGCCGTAAAACGCTTACGTTCGCTATTACAATTCCGATTAAGCACAATAAACGGGTTTTTATCATTCACATAACCGCTTAAACCGTCAAAGCTATTCGGAGCATCTATTTCTATAACTTTGATTTGGTTTTCTTCAAGAATCTCAATAAGATTATTGATACCATCCTCACCCAATTTCCATTCACTCTTTATGCGAGTGACAAACGAGAACACGTCATCTTCGCTTTGTATCAAAACATTTCGACATATCGGCTTAAATTCCGACTTGATGTCATTAAATGATTCTATTTCAAAATAACGTTCCAAATTGTCTTTTACAACCTCTTTAATGGCGAGTTCCTGCTTTTTGCCCAATTTAGATTTCTTGCGAAACTCAACTCTCTCAACAACGACACCAAGAGGTCGAAAAAAATAATCGACACTCAAACCCAATGCGTTTGCGAGGATTATCAGCGACTTGCTATCGGGCATCATCTTTCCGGTTTCGTATTTTGAAATAGACTGCTTACTCAGTGCATTACCTGCTTTCTCGCAAAGAGCATCCATAGATAATCCTTGCATTATCCGAGCTTGCTTTAGTCGTGACGAAAATAGAGCATTCATAGTGTTATCATAAATTGTTTCGGTTTACAAATTTACATATTTTATTCAATCTGTCAACCGAAAAACGTCTAAATAGATAAATTTTTAAACTTAATTAACAGCAAATAAAAAAATCGGCTAATTTATCAATTAAAAAACACTGACACATATATTTCCAAAAAATTTCGTATCTTCGCAGTGATTGCAAGTCAAACGCAAACGCATTATAAACCGATGAAAGAGCCGAAGATATCCATCCGATTCTACAACGACCGCGAGGTCCGCGCCGTCTGGGCGGAAGAAAATGCCCGATGGTATTTCTCTGTGCTTGACGTCATTGGCCTTCAACGAGCAAGACGGCTATGCCAAAACACGCAACTACCGGAAGTATCTGAAGACGAAACTCAAGAAGGAAGGCAACGAAGTGGTTAGTGCCACTAACCGGTTGAAATAAAAAGGCATCGACTATTCATACTACTACGAACAAGAAGATTAGAAAGGGCGGATAAGCGGTTGCCCGGCGCCTCTTACCTCGCGAGGGAGACGTTGACCGACAAGCCGTAGTTGCTGTTGGTGGTCGGATACGACGATGAGGAAATCAACGGTTTGTTGATTTGGTGGTCGAAGTATGCCGAGAGGGTTATGCGCTTGCTGAGCACATAGTTGGCGGTAAAGTTGATGGTCATCGACTTTGTTCCGCTGGTTGCTTGGCTTGTACCTTCCTGAATTTTACGGATAAGCGCTTGGGTGTTTTGCAGCGAGAAGTCGCAATTGAGCGTCAGGTCATTGCTTACGCCTTGCTGTTTGCCCTTGATTTTGAGCACGGAGTTGAAGTTTGCAATCTTATAGCCTGCGCCGACGGTCACGCCACGCTGATTGGCTTCGACGAGTTGTCCGGCGTCGGAGTTAAGCGTCAGCGTACGGCTGTCGCGATATTCGGCGTTGAGCGTCAAGTTGTTGTGCAACGTAGCGGCAAGACCGACGAGCGGCGCGAACTTTTCAGTAATCGACACCGACGAAATGTTGTAGGGCGACGACGGAACGGGGCGCTGCGTCAGTTCGTCGAGGGTAAAGCCGAGGTCGCCGCCAATCGACACCCAGTTGAGGTAGGAGTTGAACGAGCCGACGCTGTAAGTACATTGATAAGCGTGCGAGAGCGTCAAGCTCTTGAAAATCTTCTTGAGGTTGCCGATTTTGATAAGGCCGTCGTAGGTCACGCGCCAGTTAGGCAAAATCTTCGACAGCGAGGGGAATGGCGAGAGCGTAACCTTGTTGGGGTCTTTGCCGGTGTAGGCGGCAAGGAATGCCGGAATCATCACGTCGCTGCTCATCTGATTGACGCCACCGACGCCATCGGTATAAGGCTGTCCGGCGTAGGCTGAGCCATCGAGAAATCCCGTCGAGGGGTAGACCGAGCCGACATAGCGTTGCTCGATACGTTGGGCAATCTGCGGCAGATAGGA
>JAQXVL010000145.1 GCA_029224905.1 Bacteroidales bacterium | reverse complement strand
AACAGCCATGCGCCCGTGCCGTTCGGCGTACATCAAATCTACGAAGAAATCGTGGCGCCGATGGTAGAACGCTTAATGCAAGAAAACCGCGTGGAGCGTATAAAGGTCTACGGACAAATCCACGACCAAAAGTTGAGCTATCTCAACAAGTGGCATCAAGACGTCGATGCGTTCTATCGCTCAAACCACGCCGAAAGTGCCGACATTATCAACAACATGCAGCAGACGCTCAGCGAATACGTCGAAGCCTATAACACCCTCGTACAACTCGAAAAGACCCTCGAAAGCATGGGCCAAGCCGACGCAACGCTCGACTCTACCGTCGTTGAAAAAGGCGACAACTCAGTCGAAACGATTGCAGCTTTCGAACTCCAGGCGCAGGAATATCGCAAGGCGCAAGAAGATTTTTCCGACTATATGGACCGCCTTCAAGAAGACATTGCCCTCAAGGCGGAGAAGTTCGGTCACGTCGAGTTTTTCGACGCACGTCTGCAAGACGGCTACTCCAACTCTATGGCAGTTGCCGCCAACGAAGTGCAAGACCTCGACGAGCGTCGCCGACCGTTGGCAACAACCAACCCGTTGCTCGCCAAGGAGTCGGTATTACTTCCCGAGCCGAGTGTAGAAGGCGTAACCTTCGAGCATCTGTCGCTCAACCTGCCGTCGATAGCCGTTAATTCGCTCGACGAAGTGAGCCGCATCGCCCTCGAGGCAACAGCTCCCGAAGAAGATGAGGAGCTCGAAGAAGAAATCCCTGACGAAGAAGCGCCCGCCGACGAAGCGGAAGAAGAAGTCGACGAAGAATTCGAAGATGAAGAATTCGAAGACGAAGAATTTGAAGACGAGGAAGACGAAGAATTCGAAGACGAGGAAGACGACGAGGCATACTGTCCGTCGTGCGGCGCTCCCGTGTCGGCAGATTCAAACTTCTGCGAAGAATGTGGAGAAAAATTGAAGTAACATTTGCTAACCAAAACGATTACAGACAATGTCAACACATATAACATGTCCGGTCGATACCCATCCGATGGCGAACGAATTGTCGAGCGTTTCGCGTCACGTCAGTGGGACGACGGCAGCGGTAGTGACGATGCAGTCGGCAGTCATCGCCGCCGAGAATGCCGGCGCCAACAAGGTTTGCGCCAACGTCAACCGCGGCTTTCTGACGATGATGCGTTCGCAGATTTCGCAAAAGATAGCGTCAAAGCAAGCGCGCGTCGAAGCCCTGCTCATCAAACTCGGTCAGCAAAAACGAATGCTATTCGGCATCAAAAACAATATGGAGCGCGAATACGGTCGCATCGCCGCACGCTATCTGCGCATCTTTACCAGTATCAACAAGGAACTTGAGCAACGCATCCGCCAACTCGACCAACCCGTGTTTACGCTCGTCAACCGACATATGGCAACGTCGACCAACCGTATGCATGCCTTGTCGTCGTGGATGACCACGTCGCAGACCGAAGACGTTGCACTCAGCCAGCAAATCTTGATGTCGAACATGAAGCATAACGCTCAAGAGGCACTCGAACGATCGACCGACTTCTTGTCGCAAATCGGGCACCAGCGCGTGCTCGCCAATCATATCCTCATCTCCAACGCCGAAGGCAACGACGACCGCGGCTGCTACGTGCCCGTCATCATCAGCGAGAGCGTAACCGACTCAAGTCTGCTGACGCGAACGGAGATACGCACTGCCGGCGAGATGCCGCAAGTCTGCGCCGACAGCATTGTCAACAGCGTGCGCGCCGTAGCCGACCTCGGCTGGCAAGAACGACCGAAAGACGCCAATGTGTCGGGCGAATTCAACCGACTCGTCGACACGTCGACAGCCTCCGACCGCGTAAAAGAGATGATTCGCAAGCTCTATGCTGAAACCGACTATAACTCAATCTAAAACAGCACGATTATGAGTTATTCAAGGAACTATTCAACGACCATCGCCGTCCACTATAGCGGCTCGGTGAGCTATCCGGCATCGGAGCACGGCGGCTCGGTGAGCTACAGCGGAACCGCCTACGAAACCGTCAACGTCGAAGTGCGCGTCGACACCGACCCATTCGACGCCTCCGTGGCGCAATGTAATCGGCAAATCAACGGGCTGACCGCAAGCGTCGGCGCAATGAACGCCGCACAATGTGCCAACATAGCGCAAAACGCCAACCGCGTTTCCGACACAATCATCAACGGCTTCTTCCAATCGGTACGCACCGACTTGTCGACGCAAAAAGCAATGCTCGAGCAAACCATCAACGCAAAATTGATGCTCCTGCGTCAGCAAGCCGACACCCTTCGCGAAAAGCAACGCGTAATGCAAGAAAACTATGCACGCACCTCGGCGCGCTACCAAAAGATTTTCGAAGACCTCAACAACGAACTGGCAACACGCATACAGCAACTCGACCAGCCCGTGTTCCGCATGGCACACACCATCGACCGCCAGTCGGACCGCATGCTCCATACCGACATGATCCAGACAGCAGTGACAGCCAACACCGAAAGCGCCACGCTGCAGTCGCAGATAGCCGCCGCAACGGTAAAAAATCACGCACTGCAAGCCATGACCCGCGCCACCGACTTCCTGATGGCAAAAGCCCGCACCGAACTGACCATGCAAAAAGCAGTTACCGAAGGCAGTGGGAAGGATGCCTATCTGCTGCCCGTGTGCATCTTCGAGACCGAGTCGGAAGGCAATGTTCGCAACCGCACATGCCACCTTCCCGGCAGTTACGACAGCGACGGCTCGCTCGCACAACGCCTCGGCGACCGCCTTGCCGGCGAAAACTTTCCGCGCCCGACCGCCGATGAAGACCGCCAGTTGCGCTCGTATGTGCAGAGCGAAATCTCCGAAAATATCACCAACAGCGACTCGCACTCGGAACGCGTTCGCCAAATGATTAACAAATTGTTAAACTACTAACATTAAACCAACTATGAGCAAACTCAAAGAAGTACATATCACCGATAGCAATCTTCGGTTGGAAAACAATATTGTAAAAGGCGGCATCTTGCCCAACAAGATA
>JAQXVL010000144.1 GCA_029224905.1 Bacteroidales bacterium | reverse complement strand
GCTACTGAGTTACAATGACGGAAGCAAAACCACAACCATCCTCAACCCGGGCATACCGGAAGCACGCAAACGTATTGTTGACGTTTGCCAAGACATCATAACCAACTACGATGTAGATGGAATCATCTTCGACGACTATTTCTATCCCAGCGGCATACCGACAACAAGCTCAGCCGAAGACTACAATCTTTGGAAATCGTCGGGTTCGGGCATGACATTCGCCAACTGGCGTCGTAACAATATCAACATAACAGTTGCCGACATCTATGCAATGATACAATCGATTAAGCCGTGGGTACGCTTCGGCATCGGTCCTGCAGGCGCTGCATGCTCCGACAGTTCGGTGGCTGCTTCGCACGGCGTAGAACCGCTCTCGAACTACTGCTCGGCATCCGACTGGCAATACGACAGCATTTTCTCCGACCCCGTACAATGGCTCGAAGACGGCACAATCGACTACATATCGCCGCAACTCTACTGGACTACCACCCACTCAACCAACCCGTTCGGTCCGATGACTAAATGGTGGTCAAAAGTTGCCAACCAATTCGGTCGTCACCATTTTGCCAGCCATAGCCTATCTTTCTTGTCGTCGAACACCGAGTCGAACTGGCAAGATGTTGGAAAACAGTTACAATACTCACGCGACTATACAGAAAACGCAGCTCCCGGAAGTGTGTTCTATTCATTCCAATACATGAGCGGAAAAACCGCATCGGGCTTCGGTGATTGGCTTTTAGCCAACAAATACCAAATGAAGTCGTTGCCGCCTGCCATGACATGGAAAACTGCCACCGACCCAGGTAAAGTAACAAACCTGTCGACCGCACCCGACTCCAACGGCGGACTCTTCTGGGACAATATCGGCACTAACTACCGCTACAGCGTCTATGCTATCCCTTCGTCGGTTTCGAAGTCGAACATTATGAGCACGGTAGTCGACGGAATCGAGTCGAAATATCTCATCGACATAACCTACAACAACTACATCTACCTTCCCGAAGAGAAAGTCAGCGGCTACTACTACGCAGTCTGTGCGCTCGACCGCTTCGGCAACGAATACGCACCGCGCTACAGCAACGAAAACGTATCGCCCGCCGACAAAGTTACGCTCACCGCGCCAATTGGCGGCGCTACCGTAAAGTCGCCCGCAACGTTCTCGTGGACGGCAGCCACCGGCGCTACCTATCGCCTGCAAATCAGCAAATCGAGCAGCATGAGTCCGTTGGTCATCGACCAATCGGGAATCACCGGCAACAGCACCTCGGTCGACCTGTCGCCGCTCGGCGAAAGCCAGACCTGCTACTGGCGCGTCGTTTGCTCGCAATCGGGCAAAGAAGATACGCCTTCGGACGTGGCAACATTCAACACGGCTGAATATGAATCGATTACCGGACTCGCTCTCAATTCGCCTGCAAACGGCTCAACCGTTGCCGACCAATCGACCGTCGCGTTCTCATGGACAGGCGTTGCCGGCGCATCATATTCGCTCGAAATAGCGACCAACTCGTCGTTCTCCGACATCGTTGCAACAAAGTCGACCACCGCAACGTCGGCAAGCATCAACATGAGCAGCCTTCAATACAACTCGACCTACTACTGGCGCATAAAAGCGGCAAAAACCGGCTATAAGACAACAACCACCGCGGCTTGGACGTTCTCAACACCGCGCCGCGACCCGGCACCCGCCGTTACGCTCGTTGCGCCCGCCAACGGCACGACCCTCGACGACGCATTCTCGTTTGTCTTCACCGCAGCCGACGTCGACAGCTACACGCTGCAAATTGCCTCCAACTCGTCGTTTAGCAACGTCGTTAAAACAATAACCTCCGGCTTTACCGCCAACGGCTCGAACATGGAATACGCCATGGCAAAAACCGAACTTCCGCGCGGCAGCTACTATTGGCGAGTTGTAACGAAGAAAGCCGCTTGCCTCGACTCGAATTCCGACACATGGCAGTTTGTCTTCGACGTATCGGGCGAAACAGGCTATTTCGTCAAGAAAGACCCGGCACCCTACGACCCCAACGGCGAAATCCTGCTCGAAAACCTCTGGATGCGCTCAATCGATAGCGACTTCAACAACCTGCCGACCGCAACCGACTGGGGCTTGAACCGCGGTATGTGCGCAATCGACAACATTATCTACATCTCCGGACGCGTTGCAAACGCCCTGGAAACTGACTGCTACATCGACCGCTATAACGCATTCACCGGCGAGTTTATGAGTCGCCTCGAGTTGCCCGCGTCGGTGCAATACGCACTCTATCCCTGCAACGACGTGCTGAAAGACAACGCCGGAAATCTTCTCATCTGCAACCTTACCAACGACTTATCGACCAAGCCATTAACAATCCACAAAATCGACAAACTCACCGGCGAAGCAACCCTCGTGGCATCGCTGACCTACACAAACGGCGGCCGCGTTGACCACTGCTCAATCTACGGCAACATCTCCGGCACCTACTACGTGTTCGCAGCCCTTTCCGGCGGCAATCGCGTAATTCGCTGGACCGTATCAAACGGCAAAGCAACGTCGACCAGCGCACAAACAGCAAATTCGTTCTACCCGTCGACAAGCAACTTCGGCATCTCGGTGCGCACATATCCCGTCAGCACATCGTCGGTCTACGTAAACTCGTCGGCAATCGACCCGTGCCGCTATACATTTAGCAGTCGCCGATTGACGCTTAGCGATAGCTTCAACAACAACACCTCGGCAAAGCCGACTTCGACATATGCCAACGGCTTGACGATGTTCACATTCCTCGGCACCAACTACTTCGTCTACCCCAACAATCCCGTGTGGATGGACGACGAAGGCGAATTCTACGGCGGACCGAACGACTTCGTCATCGCATCGACCACGTCGTTTACATCAAGCACTATCAAAAACCTGAACAAAATCTGGACAGTACCCGAAGGCGGTCTCGGCGACGCATACAGCTACTATGCCGACGCAATTATCGACAACGAACCGGTGAAAGACCTCAACGGCAACATCGTGGCACACAACATCTACTTCTACATTCCGTCGAGCGGATTCGCCGCCTATCAGCTACGCCACAGTGCGTCGAGCGGCAGCGTTGCCATCTCGACCGACCCGTGGACGGCATACTTCAGCCGCGGCTGCATCTGCACTTCGCGCGAGGCTGACATCAACGTCGTTTCGCTCAGCGGTGCACTCGCCAAATCGGCTCGCTCAACAACACGTCTCAACATAGCCGACCTCCCCAAAGGCGTCTACATCGCAACTTGCGCTTCCGGCGGCTCGGTCAAGACGTTCAAAGTTATCAAGTAAAGTACCCTTATAAGCAATCTATAAGCCCGGTAGACCAAATCTATCGGGCTTATTCTATACCTCATCGGCAAGGCTATTTTGTTAACATTATTAAATTATTGAATAAGATACACAAAACAAGGCATAATTCTTGCAAATAAGGCGACTAAAATATATTTTTGCATTGGCTCTAAAAATCCGGGAAAAGTTATGATAGAAACATTGTTAGGTATTGGAGCAATATTTCTAACATTAGCGCTAATCTGGGTTTTTGCCAATCGATTTTTGCATTTGTTGAAGGCAGTAAGGCGTAGGAACCGGAAGAATACGACAAAGAACGCAATAATATTGATTGCGTGCGTTTTGTTTTTCTATTTCGTACTTTACAATACTTTCAACGATTGGCTACACAAAGTGTATAGCCAATTTTAGTTTGAAATCGTGACATGACCCGAGCGTAGAGGAAACGACTGAATCGACAACTGAATGAAAATGTTGCCACCCCCTATTGGCAGGTGTTTAGGTTTGTTTCCGGAGAAAATTGCTGAAGCGTTAGGCTTTGTCGGCTTCCTTACCGTTGAAAATCAAGGTTAGGATGTCGAGAGCATCGTGTACTGATGGCACACTTGCCAGAACCATAGAGCGCTTGCGCTCTACTTCTTTCAACTTACAGCGCCGTGGATGGTTTTGCAAGTAGTTGATAATTTTGCCGAAAGCGGGCGACTGATAGTAAGCCACATTGTCGGCTGAGACGAAATGCAAAATCATCACACCTTGCTTGAGTACGATTTTTTCGATACCGAGTTTTTTAGCAACGCGACGTAGAGCGACGATGAGAATGAGTTCCATCGCCTGATGCGGTATTTTGCCGAAACGGTCTTCAAGGCGTCGGCAGAAGGCATCGACATCGCCTGCCGCTTGCATGTTGTCGAGTTCTTGATAGAGCAGAATTCGCTCGCTTTCCTGCGGAACGTAAGTAGCCGGGAAGAGTATTTCGAGGTCGGTATCGATGGTACAATCGTTGGTAAACGAATCATCGACGATTGGTTGGTCGGCAAACGTGTCGGCAAACTCTTCGGTTCGGAGTTCGACCATCGCCTCGCGCAGAATCTTTTGGTAGGTTTCGTAGCCCAAGTCGGCAATAAAACCGCTCTGCTCGGCGCCGAGGAGGTTGCCTGCGCCGCGGATGTCGAGGTCTTGCATGGCAATATGAATGCCGCTACCGAGGTCGGAGAAGCTCTCGATGGCGTTGAGTCGTCGGCGAGCCACGTCGGTGAGCGTGATGCCGGGCGGAATGAGCAGGTAGCAGAACGCCTTGCGATTGCTGCGCCCTACACGACCGCGAAGTTGATGCAGCTCGCTGAGTCCGAAGTTTTGCGCATTTTGCACGATTATTGTGTTGACGTTGGGCATGTCGAGTCCCGATTCGATGATGGTTGTAGCCAGCAGGATGTCGTACTTGTGAGCGGTAAAGTCGAGGATGGTGTTTTCGAGCAATTCGGGCGCCATCTGTCCGTGACCCACCACCGTGCGCGCATCGGGAACAAGGCTGCGAACACGTTTTTCCATCGAAAGGAGTTGCTCGATGCGGTTGCACACGATGAACACCTGTCCGCCGCGAGCGAGTTCGAAGTTGATGGCTTCGCGAATGATGTCGTCGTCGCTTGGCGTGACGCTGGTCTGTATGGGATAGCGGTTGGGCGGAGGCGTCGAAATTACGCTGAGGTCGCGCGCCGACATAAGCGAGAACTGCAAGGTGCGCGGTATGGGCGTTGCCGACATGGTGATGGTGTCGACGTTGACTTTCAACTGCTTGAGTTTCTCTTTTACCGCCACGCCGAATTTCTGCTCTTCGTCGATGACGAGCAGCCCGAGGTCTTTGAATTTTACCGACTTACCGACGAGTTTATGCGTGCCGATGATGATGTCGATTTTGCCGGCTTCGAGGTCGGCGAGAATCTGCTTGACGTCCTTGGGCTTACGCGCACGGCTGAGGTAGTCGACGCGCACGGGGAAGTCGGCAAGACGCTCCGAGAAGGTGCGGAAATGCTGGTAAGCGAGCACGGTGGTAGGCACGAGCACGGCGGTCTGCTTATTGTCGGTTGCGGCTTTGAAGGCTGCGCGGATGGCAACCTCTGTCTTGCCGAAGCCAACGTCGCCGCAAATCAGTCGGTCCATCGGTCGCTCGCTCTGCATATCGGCTTTCACCTCGTTGGTGGCACGCAGTTGGTCGGGAGTATCTTCGTAGATAAACGATGCCTCGAGTTCCTGTTGCATAAACCCGTCGGGCGAAAACGCGAAGCCTTTCTCGTTGCGGCGAGCGGCGTAGAGGCGAATGAGGTCGCGCGCAATGTCTTTGAGTTTCGACTTGGTGCGTTCTTTGATTTTGTTCCAGGCGCCGCTGCCGAGTTTGTTTAGACGAGGCTCGACGCCTTCTTTGCCGCGATATTTTGCGAGTTTGTGCAGAGAATGGATTGAGACGAAGATTTTGTCGTCGTTGAGGTAAGTCAACTTAATCATTTCCTGCATCTTGCCGTTGACGGCGGTACGCACAAGCCCGCCGAAGCGCCCGACCCCGTGGTCGACGTGCACGATGTAGTCGCCCACCTCAATCTGCGAGAGTTCTTTGAGCGACAGGGCGAGTTTGCCGGAGCGCACGCGGTCGCTCTTGAGGGTGTATTTATGGAAACGCTCGAAGATTTGGTGGTCGGTGAACACACAGACGCGGCGCTCGTTGTCGACGAAACCTTCGTGGAGCGTCTTCAGCACGGGGACGAACGAGATATTGTCGCCGCGGTCTTCGAAGATGATGCGCAGTCGCTCGGTCTGCTGTTCGCTGTCGGAAAGTATGTAGATTTCGTAGCCTTTTTCGCGATAGTCGGTAAAAATGCGGCTGATGAGTTCGAAATTCTTGTGGAGCACTCCTTGCGGCGTGGTGTCGAATGCAAGGCGAGCATCGAATGTGCCGGCGTTGGCGACGTCGAAGTTCACGCAACGGTGAGCGGCAAACGACACGATGAAAGCCGCCGGGTCGACAACATTTTGCATCGCGTTAACGTCGCCGTCGTTGGAGATAAGCGTGCTCTGCGAGATTTTCTCGGTAGCGATTTGCTCGATACGACCGACGAGATGCTGCGGATTATGAGCCAGAATGACGGTTTCGGGCTCAACGAAGTCGAGCAACGACAGTGAGTCAGCCGATTCGCCGCCGAGGTTGTTGACCACGCAAATGCTGTCGAGGCGCTCTACGGAGAGCTGCGATTCGATGTCGAAGGTGCGTATGCTGTCGATGTCGTTCCCGAAGAAGTCGATGCGATACGGCATTTCGTTGGAGAACGAAAAGATGTCGAGAATTGAGCCGCGCACGGCAAATTGTCCGGGCTCGTAGACGTAGTCGACTTGCTCGAAGCCGTATTCGCGCAGACGCTGTTCGACGAGGTTTAGGTCGGCGGATTCGTTGACGGTGAATTGAATGGTTTGCTCGTTGAGCCGTTTTGGCGAGGCAACTTTCTCGGCGAGGGCTTCGGGATAGGTCACTACCCACCGCAACGACGAGTCGTGCCAACGGTTGAGCACCTCGGCGCGAAGAATCTGCTGCGGCTGGTCGGGCTGCCCGTAGCGGATGTCGCGCTTATAGCCCGAGGGAAACAGCAGTACGGCGCTGTCGCCGGCAATCTGCAGCAAGTCGTTGTAGAAGTATCCGGCTTGGTCAAAGTCGTCGAGCACGACGATGTAGGGCGCGGCAATCCGCGGTAGCTGTGCGACGAGCACTGCGGCTGCTGAGCCTACAAGTCCGTCGACGGCTATCGTCTTGATTGCATCGTCCGCGAGTAGTTCGGCGATTCGCTTGACTTTTGCTTGCGAAACGACGAGTCGTGTCAATTCGTTCAACTGCATAGCGCCGCGCGATGCTTGGTTGCTCTTAGATGATGAGCATAGCGTCGCCGTAGACGCCGAAGCGATATTTCTCTTTGACAGCCACTTCGTATGCGTTGCGGACGATGTCGTAGTCGCCGAACGCGGAAACCATCATCAACATGGTCGAATATGGCAGGTGGAAGTTGCTGATGAGCGATGTGCACACGGAGAATTCGTAGGGCGGGAAGATGAATTTATTGGTCCAGCCGACATACTCTTTGATGTGTCCGTTCATGCTGACAGCGGTCGAGATGGCGCGCATTACCGACGTGCCGACGGCGCAGACGTTACGCCCTGCGTCTTTTGCCGAATTGACGGCTTGCACCAGATGCGACGTGATTGCCATTTGCTCGGAGTCCATACGGTGTTTCGTAAGGTCTTCGACGTCGATTTCGCGGAAGTTGCCAAGCCCGAAATGGAGGGTAAGGAAGTCGTAGTTGATGCCTTTGATTTCCATTATTTTGAGGATTTCGCGGCTGAAGTGGAGACCTGCCGCGGGGGCGATGACGGCGCCTTCGTTTTTGGCGAAGATACATTGATAGCGCTCGGCGTCTTCCGGCTCGGATTCGCGCTTGAAGTAGTCGGGGAACAGGGTTGTACCGAGTTTGAACAAGTCGGCTTTAAACTGGTCGTGCGGACCGTCGTAGAGGAAACGCAGCGTTCTGCCGCGCGAGGTGGTGTTGTCGATAACCTCGGCAATCATCGAATCGTCGTCGCCGAAATAGAGCTTGTTGCCGATGCGTATTTTGCGTGCCGGTTCGACCAATACGTCCCAAAGTTTATGTTCTGCGTTGAGTTCGCGGAGCAACGACACTTCTATACGCGCACCGGTTTTATCTTTTTTGCCGTAGAGTTTGGCGGGGAAAACTTTGGTGTCGTTAAGCACGAGGAGGTCGCCTTCGTTGAAGTAGTCGACCACGTCGCGGAACACTTTATGCTCGATGTTGCCGGTTTTACGGTCAACGACCATCAAGCGTGCTTCGTCGCGTTCTTCTGTCGGGTAAAGTGCGATAAGTTCTTCGGGCAGTTTGAATTTGAATTGCGAAAGTTTCATTTCGCGGTTGCCCATCGTGTCCAATAAATTCATTGTTCGTCGGGAATTATAATCTGTTCTGTTTCTAATCGTTTAGTAATGTCGTCAACCGATTCGCAGGCTGAGATGTGGATGTCGCCGACGCGAGTGCGGCGGAGTGCGGTCAGGTGTGCTCCGGAGGCGAGGGCTTCGCCGATGTCGCGAGCCAGTGCACGTATGTATGTTCCTTTAGAGCAAACCACGCGAACGACGATGTCGGGGAGGTTGCACTCGAGGAGTTCGATTTGGTCGATTACGAGGGTTTTGGGCTTGATTTCGACGTCTTTGCCTTTGCGAGCCATCTTGTAGGCGCGCTTGCCGTCGATTTTGCAAGCGCTGAAAGCGGGTGGCACTTGGCTGATTTCGCCGACAAAGCGGGTCAACGCTTTCTCGACGTCGTCGCGGCTGATGTGCTCCCACGGGTAGGTCTCGTCGACTTCGGTCTCGAGGTCGAACGACGGGGTCGTAGCGCCCAACCGGATGCCGGCTACGTACTCTTTGGTTTGGGCTTGCAGCTGCTCAATGAGTTTGGTCTTGCGTCCGGTGACGATGGTCATTACGCCGGTAGCAAGCGGGTCGAGCGTGCCGGCATGCCCCACCTTGAGCTTCTTACGCCCGGTGCGACGCGTCAGGATGCCGCGAATGCGCTTGACCACATCGAACGAGGTCCAATGCAGCGGCTTGTCGACGTGAAATATTTCGCCTTCAATGGGGTTTAGAGCCTGTTTCATCAGTCAATTATTGCGAGATCGACTCCGCAGGCGAGCATTATCAGGATTGCGCCACCGACGATGATTCGATACCATCCGAATGCCTTGAAGCCGTATTTTGTTACGAAGTTGATAAAAAATTTGATAGCGAGCAGCGCAACGACGAATGCCACGACGTTGCCGATGATGAGCGTTCCGACGTTGCCGGTCAGGGCTGCCGATTTATCGCTCAGGAACAGTTTGAGCACCTCGTAGCCGGTTGCGGCAAGCATGGTCGGCACGGCGAGGAAGAACGAGAATTCGGCAGCGGCGCGACGGGTCAATTTTTGCGACATTCCGCCGACTATCGTTGCCATCGAGCGCGACACGCCGGGTATCATGGCTATGCACTGAAACAAGCCGATACGCAGAGCGCGTTTCTCGGTCAGCACGGTGTCGTCGGAGCCGTGGTTGAATATCTTGTCGCAGAAAAGCATAAAGATTCCGCCGAGAATGAGCATTACTGCCACCACTACGACGTTTTCGAGCAAACTGTCAACAACGTCACCGAAAGCGAGTCCGATTACGGCTGCGGGAATGAATGCCACAAGAAGCTTCCAGTAGAAGTCGTATTTATGCAAGAATCTGCGCAACGACGATGCTCCTTCGGGCGCCGGCGTGTGATTTAGGCGGAAAAAGCGTCGCCAATAGAGACATACGACCGACAGTATGGCACCGAATTGGATGATGACGGTAAACGCTTTGACAAAGTCGTCGGCGGGCACACCGAGTAGTTTCTCGGTGATTATCATATGTCCCGTCGAAGAAACCGGCAGAAATTCGGTAAGTCCTTCAACGATTGCTATAATTATGCTACTAAGTATATCCATCGGTTATTTCTTTGACTTGTAAATAATTCCGAAAAACATTGCCACAAAGCCAAGGAAAGCCATTGTGGGGCCGACTACGATGCGCGCGGTGCCGAATATGTCGGGGTTAAACTGTTCAGCCGACGGTTCGCCGGAGCCGGTAATGACGAAGCCGACAATGACTAACGCCAACGCTGCCGCCATTATTATATAGTTGATTTTGCCGAGTGGCATTGACCGTTTCGAGTCGTTTTGTTTGTTGTTTTGTTCTGCCATAATTATTTTATCGTTTGAATAATTCGTCGTATGAGAGGTTGAT
>JAQXVL010000143.1 GCA_029224905.1 Bacteroidales bacterium | reverse complement strand
AGATAAAGGAATGCGGCAGGTTCAGACGACTCAGGCTCAAGGGACTGACCGGAGCGAAAATCGACTTCGGTCTGAAAGCGCTTGCCCATAATCTGAGGAAACTTGCCCAAGCTTGGGCAAAATCCTCTTTTTTTGACAAATTTTTGTCTTCAGGAACAGCGAAACAACTTTATACGAGCCCTTATATAAGCTTTTACCCAAAATTTATATCAATAGTGTCAACTGCAGCCTAAATCTTCAGATTTTGTGTATAAAATAGAGACTGTCTAACTTTGGTTGTTAGACAGCCTCTTTTCGATTTCTATGACCGGCACTAATATTTGCGCTTGGGATTGCGTGGAAACCAGCCTTTTTCCACTCTTTTCTTTTGCTCAAACACTTCGCCGATTCCCCAGAACGATGAGAATCCCGCTACGCCGAGGATTGTCGACCAAAAGATGTTGCTTACCGCCACGGCTGAGACGCAGCACACGATGCCGACTACCAAAAACGCCCACCATATTTTCACGCCGAAATAGTATTCGCCTTTGATTACAAACGGATGGAAGATGCCGATTACCAAAAACGTGCATAGTCCGATTGCCAACCCGAGCAGGTTGTGTTGGTTGAGAAATTCTATCATATTTCCATGTATGGGTTAATAAATCCTACGTAAAGCATCTGCGCAAGCAGGTAGAGCACAACGATATTGTAGAGGTAACGATTGTTGAACTTTATCGACCGCTGGTTGCGCCACAGGTGGTATAGACATACGACGATGGCGGCGATGATGGCGATGTTGCCAACGCTCCAGGTTTGCACTCTTGCAAATTCGAAACTGAAATAGTCGGCTGTCACGCCCAAAAGCGTTGCGGCGTAGATGCACAAAATTACCGTTATCACGGCAGAAAACACCAGTCCGGTGATGCGCCACGTCACCGTGTGGTTGTGGATTTGCGATAGCAAGAAACTGCTGATTGTCGGCATGTTGAAGTAGACCGCCATGAGCAACATGATGACCGACAGTCGGTTGAATGCCACCAGCGACGGCATTGCTATGATGAAAATCACAACGCCGAATTGCTTGAACAGCGACAGTGTCGAAAATTTGTCTTTTATCCACGACGGGTTGGCGGCAATCCAGAAGATGGCGATGCCTATGGGAATCGACCACGGGAAGATTGAAAGGAATATCTGTCCGAAAAGGTTGCCGAGGGTGTTGAAGTCGGCAATTGATGCGGTAATCTGCTCGAATCCGAGCACGTTGTGCGCCGACGGTTGGTCGTTGGTCACGAAGATTAGCGTGGCGTAGGCGAGTGCGATTGCCGCGCACGGAATCAGCGCAAATTTTAGGAATTCCGCAACTTTACGTTGTCCGCGTGCCAACATAAAGGCTATGCCCGCAACGAGCACGATAATCGGCGCAAAGAGTCCCATAAAGATTGCCGAACATGCCGTTGTGGCTATGGCAAGATACGCTTTTGTCGGGGTGGGCAGCTTTATCCAGTGGTAGATTGCCGACAGCGAGAAGATGAACGACAGTGCGGTCACGGTCACCGGGTTGGCGTGGAATGCCAGCGACATCACGGCGTAGCACGACAAGAACAGAAGCGATGCCAAGAACGCTTTGCTCATTTTTTCGTTCGAGCCGCGGAATTGGTACATGCCTATCGAGAGCAGCGCCATCGTGACCGCCGACGGTAGCCTGACGCATACGGCGTCTGACACGTCAAGGTTGTTGAGCGCTATCGACACCAGGTAGGCGTAAAAATTGCGCGGAAAGTCGATGCCGTTGCCGTCGAACACGTTCGAGATGCCCGACGTCATAAACCGGCGAGCCAACTCGAGCAGCGAAATCTCATCGGCACGTAGCGGCTTCTCGCCCAAAAACGGGAAGATTATCACCGCAGCAGCGAAGATAATGATTGCCAGAAGTGAGTATTCCGCCTTTACTTTCATTCCACTACTTTTGTTTGAAAGTTACGAAACGATTGTAGCAATAGTTTGCGAGCGTGTAGACTACCATGCTGATGCACATTGCCACGTTTTCGCCGGTCTTTTTCATCGGCAGCCACGACAGTTGCATGTCGGCAATGTCGGTGTAGTGGAGCAGGTAGTAGAAGAGCGCAAACTGCAGCGCGAAGCAGATGCCGAAGCCCACGGCAAAGAGCAAGGCTTCGCGGCGCCAATCGTTTTTGGTCTTAAACACCCAATTGCGGTTCCACACGAAACTGTTAATCAAGCCGAGTATGTAGCCCACGACGTTTGCCACGTTTTCCGACACTCCGGCTACGGTGTTTATCAGATAGAAGGCAACGAGGGTTATCAGCGTGTTGCTTACGCCGATGATGCCGTATTTTGCTAATTGGATTAGAGTCTGTATTGTTCCGGTTCCGTTCATAGTCAATCGTTATTTCTTAGCACCGGGATTGCCCAGTTGTATTTTACGGCGAGTAGCCGAATTATTATCACGGTGAATGCGCACGAGAGTTGTTGCAGCAGCGGCTCTGCGTCGCAGACAATCATCAGCCAATAGACAATTCCGCCGGCGATGCATGCCGTGCCATAGATGTCTTTGCGGAAAATCAGCGGCACGTCGTTGAGCAATATGTCGCGCACAACGCCGCCGAAAGCGCCTGTCAGCGTGCCCATTATGATGGCTACCCACATCGGGTAGTCGAATGTCAGCGTTTTCTGTATTCCGATGACGACAAACAAGGCGAGTCCGATGGTGTCGAAGATGAGTATTGTGCTCGACATTCGCTCGAGTTGTCGGCGGAACAAAATGACGTAAAGCAACGAGAGTCCCGTCACGGTAAGATACCATCCGTTGACCATCCAAAACGGCGTAGTGTCGAGCAGTATGTCGCGGAGCGTTCCGCCGCCGATGGCTGTCATCAACCCGACGATGTAGGCTCCGAACCAGTCGAACTTCTTTGCCGCCGCGAGTTTTATGCCACTGATGGCGAAGGCTATCGTTCCGATTATTTCGAGTATGAGCGAGATTGTTGCTTCCATCGTTTGCTACTTTTTGTTGAAGTGCTTGCAGTAGGGCGTGATGCCGCATTCCGTGCACTTGGGGTTGCGCGCCGTGCAGACATATCGTCCGTGCAATATCAGCCAATGATGCGCCTTCGGTAGAAGGTCGGCGGGGATGTTGGCTACGAGTTTTTTCTCGGTCTCGAACGGCGTTTTCGAATTGTTTGTCAGCCCGATACGGTTCGCCACGCGAAAGACGTGCGTGTCGACAGCCATTGCCGGCTTGTTGTAGACCACGGCGAGCATTACGTTTGCCGTTTTGCGCCCGACGCCGGGTATTTTGACCAGTTCGTCGAGCGTGTCGGGCACTTCGCCTCCATATTTGTCGACGAGCATTCGTGCCGCGCCGATGAGCGATTTGGCTTTGTTGTTGGGAAAAGTTACGCTCTTGATGTATTCGAAAATCGTTTCCGGATTCGACGCTGCCATCACTTCCGGGGTGGGGAAGTCGGCAAAGAGTGGGGGCGTAACTATGTTGACACGCTTGTCTGTACATTGCGCCGACAAGATGACGGCTACGAGCAGATGAAAAGGTGTGTCGTAGTTGAGTTCGGTCTCTGCTTTGGGCATATTGACCGAAAACCAATCGATGATGTGGCTGTACCGTTCTTTCTCTCTCATATTCAACTCGTTATGCGATGGCGAATAGTTTGCCTACATCGCCGTCAGTATGCCCCCAAACAGTGCCGGTGCATCGCTTGGGGGCTTGGCGGTTGTATCTTAATGTGCTGAAGTAAACTCGTCGAGGAAGCGTACGTCGTTTTCGGAGAACATACGCAAGTCTTTTACGCGATATTTCAAGTTGGTGATTCGCTCAACGCCCATACCGAGAGCAAATCCGCTGTAGACTTTGCTGTCGATTCCGCATGCTTCCAACACGTTGGGGTCGACCATACCGCAGCCGAGGATTTCCACCCAACCGGTGTGCTTGCAGAATCCGCAGCCCTTACCGCCGCAAAGGTGGCAAGAAATGTCCATTTCAGCCGACGGCTCGGTGAAGGGGAAGTACGACGGACGCAAGCGAATCTGCGTGTCGGCGCCGAACATCTCGCGTGCAAAGTAGAGCAACGTCTGCTTCAGGTCGGCAAACGATACATTTTTGTCGATATAGAGCGCTTCGATTTGGTGGAAGAAGCAGTGAGCGCGTGCCGAGATTGCTTCGTTGCGGTAGACGCGTCCCGGGCAGATGATGCGAATCGGAGGCTCGGTGGTGGTCATTACGCGCGATTGCACCGACGAGGTGTGCGTGCGAAGCAGCACGTCGGGACTGCGTTGGATGAAGAACGTGTCTTGCATGTCGCGTGCCGGGTGGTCGGCGGCAAAGTTGAGCGCCGAGAACACGTGCCAATCGTCTTCGATTTCCGGACCTTCGGCAATCGAAAATCCCAGGCGCGAGAATATCGAAATGATTTCGTTGCGAATGAGCGAAATCGGGTGGCGCGTGCCTAATTCTATCGGCGACGACGTGCGGCTCAAGTCGATTGCCGTTTCGTCGCTGTCG
The DNA here is from genome assembly GCA_029224905.1 of Bacteroidales bacterium. Taxonomy (GTDB): domain Bacteria; phylum Bacteroidota; class Bacteroidia; order Bacteroidales; family Muribaculaceae; genus Limisoma. Next base: position 3,190 of record JAQXVL010000143.1, on the reverse strand, counting down.
CCGCTTTCTACGGCCTCGCGAAGGCTGTTAATCTTCTCTGTGGCAAGATTTTTCAACTCATTGAGTTTCTGCCCGATTTCTCGCTTTTGCTCGTTGGGCACGTTGCGAAAATCGTTGAATAGGGCAGACACTTCGCCCTTCTTGCTCAGATATTTGATGCGCAATGCCTCTACCTCGTCTTTGCTCTTGGCAGACAGGCTCTCGATTGCGCTCTTCAGTTCGTTTATCTTTTCTAACATTTTTGTTGGATTATTTTTCTGCAAAGATAGTATTTTTTCGGCTAATGTTCTATCTTTGTGGTATGGAAAAAACGAAATTTGAGCAGAAGATAGCCGATTATGTTGCTCGCGAGGGCCTTCTCGATGGTTCGGGCGACGTTTTAGTGACGCTTAGCGGTGGCGCCGATTCGGTCGCTTTGCTGCTTGTGCTCAGGACGTTAGGCTATCCGTGTCGCGCTTGTCATTGTAATTTCCATCTTCGGGGCGAAGAATCTGTTCGCGACGAGGCGTTCGTTCGTCGGCTGACGTCGCGCTTGGGTGTGGAGTGCAGTTTTGTCGACTTCGACGTCGACGGCTATCGCACTGCGCACGGTTGCTCGGTCGAAATGGCTTGCCGCGAACTTCGTTACGAATGGTTCGAGCAACTGCGAGTTCGCTACCGATGTCGCGCCATTGCCGTCGCCCACCACGCCGACGACTGTATCGAGACGTTTTTCCTAAACCTTCTTCGCGGTACGGGCATCTCCGGAATTGTCGGTATCAAGCCGCGCAACGGCTTAGTCGTTCGACCGCTGCTCTGCGTGCGACGTGCCGACATCGAGGACTATCTTTCGGCTGTCGGCGAATCGTTTGTGGTCGACAGCACAAACTTGCAGTCCGATTATAAGCGCAACAAAATCCGAAATATCGTTATGCCGACGTTGCTGCGCGAGTTTCCCGGCGCCGATCAAGCCATTCTCGACACTCTCGCGAATCTTCGTGGCGATTTGGCGGTGTTTCGTGCCGCTGTCGGCGAGCGTCGCGCCCGGCTGTGCCGCACCGAAGGCAATCTGTTGTACGTCGACCTCGACGGACTGCTTCGCTCGGAACATCCCGCGACGCTGCTCCACGAATTTTTGCATCCCTACGGCTTTACTTCGTCGCAACTCGACGATATGCTGCGCGACGGACTTCCCGGCGCTCTGTTTGAGGCTAACGGCTACGTGGCGGAGCGCAGTCGCGGTGAAATCATTGTTGCACCCGATGTGGCTGACGATGCCGAATATGCTTTTTCGCTCGACGATGTTTCCGCTCTGCCGATTAAGTTAGATTGCGCAGTCGTTGAGCGTACCGCCGATTTTCGGTTCGACGGAGGTGCGGCTGTGGCTTATTTCGATGAGAAAATCCTCGACGCAAAACTCACGCTGCGCCATTGGCGACAGGGCGACCGCTTTCAGCCGTTCGGCATGAAAGGTTGGAAAAAACTGAGCGACTATTTCTCGGATAATAAATTTTCGATAATTCAAAAGCGCAAAACGTGGTTGCTTTGCGAAGAAGATAAGATTCTTTGGATTGTCGGTCATCGTGCCGCCGGGCATTATGCCGTCGGCGGTGAAACTAAAAAAGTTGTCGTGCTTAGCCTGTATGAATAATGCGGGCTAAAATCCGAAACGTAGCATCTTTCGCAGCCAACGCCGGATTATTGTGGCGCGACGTTGCTCGTTGCGCAGATTGATGTTGATTTTCCCGGTGATGTTGTTGAAAAATATTATGCACGGATTAAGCACCACTGCCACTTCGTCGCCTAAATCTTCAATGCTTTGTATGCATGAAAACTTGATTCGGCGGAACGGATTGTTAGTGTCGAGTGCTCCGATTACCAAAAATCCATCTTTTATTTCTATCCGATGAAATTTTTGGCACTTCTCACAAATGCTTTGCAGAAACTCATCGGAATAGCCTCCCGACGGTCGTTTGCTGCGGTATAAACATCGTATGCCCTCTTTACTTATCATAGTTTTTTGTGGTTGTTCTGCTATAATAACTAATTTACTATACATTTTGTTCGATTTTGTGACGAAAAATATCTATTTTCTGCAATTTTTATGTTGCTTCTGCAAATGCACGGTTAAATATGGTTAATTCCATGCGATTTTTTTTGATATTATGTTGTTATTGCAAATTTTGTTTGTACCTTTGTCATGTGTTTTTCATGGTATTAGATTTAAGGTTAATTAAGATTGGTTGTCGGGAGACAATCAATTTTTTTTGTGCACATTTTTAATGTGTTGATTATGAACATAATAATACAAAATAAAAATATGAAAAGGAACTTAGACGGCTCCGATTTGGAGTTTGAACAAGACAAACGAATTTCTTTTGAGGAACAAACTCATACATATACTGTTGCGGGAATCGGCGAAATGACACCGGTTTCGAGCGTTGTTGCGAAATTTTTTAAGCCTTTCGACGCCGAATATTGGAGTCAGCGAAAAACAAGCACCGAGGAGGCGGCAAAGCGTCTGTGCCAAGAGTGGGAGGCAAAAGGTCTCTGTGCGGCAGGCGCCGGTACGCACATGCATCGGCAAATCGAATTATACATCAATTCCGGTGCCGAGCCCGACTTGCATTACGACTTTGAATATAACGGAACGCTGCATTCGGAGCGGAAGTCGTTCGACATTTCGCACGAATGGAATTTGTTTAAGCGTTTCGATGCCGAAGTCGACTATCAACCGTTCCGCACCGAGTGGAAGGTCTTCGACGCCGAGCATCGCATTGCCGGAACAATCGACCTGCTTTGCCGTACAGCCGACGGTGCTTTCGAAATCTACGACTGGAAACGAAGTTCGAAAATCGACCCCGACGAAATCAATCGCTGGAGTTCGGGCATAAACGGTCTGGAACACCTTACCGATACATCGTATATTCATTACTGCTTGCAGCAGAATCTTTATCGCTATATTCTTGAGAAGAACTACGGTCTACGCATTGCGCGGATGAATCTCGTTGTGCTGCATCCATCGCTTCCCAACTATAAAATTGTCAAAATTCCGCGTATGGACAACGAGCTGAAAATCATTTTTGACTTTCTCAATAGAAATAAATAGTTTTAATTTCAAGCGGTTTTAATTTCAAGTAAGATTTTCTGAAAAATCGATTAGTCTTTTGTTGGTTAGTTATTTATATGTAATTTTGTATTGAAAATAGAA
>JAQXVL010000142.1 GCA_029224905.1 Bacteroidales bacterium | reverse complement strand
ATTTCTTGCTCCATCTTCTCAGCATTGGGGACTCCGGTTACAATATATGTGGAGCCATTTTCATCTCGCTTTTCTTTTACACCGAGGATTATCCAGCCACCTGAAGTATTGGAAAAAGCACTTACTGTTTCCCATATTGATCTTGGCAGACCTCCAGAGGCTTCCTTAACCTCGAAGTCGTCCCATTCAATATCGCTGAGCCTTTGAAGTAGTTCTTCCTTTGTCATGTTTGTTGTTATATAATGCAAAGTTACGAAAATTTTTGTGACTTATTTCATTAGTGCCTAAATTATTAAGGGATTTTGAAAAATGCGAGGCGTTGTAAAGATTTGCTTGCAAAAAAAAGCTGCGCCGGGGGACGCAGCTTTGATTGAGATAAGGAATTATCGTTTCAAGAATTCATTGAGATTACTTTTTCAGGAATTCTTTGATTTCGGCAACGGTGTGTTCGACGGTGAAGCCGAGGCGCTTGTCGAGTTCGCCTGCCGGCGCGGAGAATCCGAAACTTTCCATGCCCGACACTTTGCCCATCGGACCGACGAGGCGTGCTAATGTCGAAGGCAGACCGGAAGTTTTGCCAAATACGGGAACGCCCTGCGGAATGATGCTGTTGCGGTAGTCTTCGGGTTGGTTGAACCAGAGTCCGATAGAGGGAACCGACACGACGCGGCATGCAATGCCTTCCGCCTTGAGGGCTTCGGCAGCGCCAACGAGGAGCGCTACGTCGGAGCCGTTAGCCACGAGCACGGCGTCGGGGTTGGGGCATTCGACCACGGTATATCCGCCGCGAGCCATCTGCAAAGCGTCGTTGAAGCGGTCGCCCGACGTCGAAGGAAGGTCGGCGCAGTTCTGACGCGACAGGATGAGCGCTGTCGGGGTTTCGCGGTTTTCCATAGCCATCTTCCAAGCGATAGTTGTTTCTGCGCTATCGGCGGGACGAAGTACGAGCACGCTGTTTTTGCCGGCATGGTTTTTCAGCTCTTCCATCAAGCGGAGTTGAGCCTCTTGCTCTACGGGTTCGTGGGTCGGGCCGTCTTCGCCCACGCGGAACGAGTCGTGCGTCCACACATATTTTACGGGCAGTTGCATCAGAGCAGCCATGCGGAGGGCGGGCTTCATATAGTCGGAGAATACGAAGAACGTGCCGCAAGCGCAGTGCAATCCGCCGTGGAGTGCGATACCGTTCATAATGGCAGCCATTGTGAGTTCGGCAACGCCGGCTTGGAGGAATGTTCCGTCGAACGCGTGCGGGGCAATCAGGCTACCGCGTTTTTTGAGGAATCCGTCGGTTTTGTCGCTGTTAGCCAAGTCAGCCGACGAGACGAGCATATTGTTCATCACCGCACCGAGTTCTGCCAGCACGTCAGCTGACGATTGGCGAGTGGCGATGCCGGGTTTGTGCTCGATGGCGCGATAGTCTATCTCGGGAAGACGTCCTGCGATGCAGTCGTCGAGTTCTTTAGCTTTTTCGGGATTTTCGGCAGCCCATTTGTCGAATTTCGCTTTACGCTCGGCAACGATGGCTTTAAGTTCGTCGCGACGAGCACTGTAGAGCGCTGCCGTTTCGGGGAACACCTTCCACGGGTCGTTGGGGTCGCCGCCGAGGTTTTCGATAGTTTTTTCGTAGCTTGCGCCGGATTTGCTCAACGGGTTGCCGTGCGTGCTGCAACGCGACTCGAAGTTTTCGCCGTCGGCGGTCACACAGCCTTTACCCATAGTGGTGTGTCCGATGATGATGGTGGGGCGTTCGGTTTCGGCGTTGGCGTTGTCGAGAGCCGCCATGATTTGCTCGGCGTCGGAGCCGTCGACTTCGATTACGTTCCAGTTCCAAGCGCGATATTTAGCTGCGGTGTCTTCGTTCGATGCTTTGTCGACCATCGAGGCAAGTTGCACGCGGTTGCTATCGTAGAACATGATGAGGTTGCTCAGACCCAACAGACCGGCAATACGACCTGCGCCTTGCGAGATTTCCTCTTGGATACCGCCGTCGGAGATGAAAGCGTAAGTCTTGTGAGCTACGACGTCGCCAAAGCGAGCCACGAGGAATCGTTCGGCAATAGCTGAGCCGACAGCCATAACATGACCTTGACCGAGCGGACCGGAAGCGTTTTCGACGCCGCGTTCGACGTCAACTTCGGGGTGACCGGGCGTTACCGAGCCCCATTGGCGGAAGCCTTTGAGGTCGTCGACGGTGTATTTTCCGCAGAGGAACAACGCGGCATAGAGCATTGTCGACATGTGACCCGGGTCGAGGAAGAAGCGGTCGCGAGCGAACCAATGCGGGTTTTCGGGGTCGAAAACGAGGTATTTTGAATATAAAATATTGGTGAAGTCAGAACCACCCATAGCGCCGCCGGGGTGACCTGATTTCGCTTTTTCTACCATTGCAGCCTCGAGAATACGCATATTGTCGGCTGCTTTGTTGATTTGCTTTATGTCCATAAGTATTAGTTTTTGTTCTTTGTTTGAATTTACAAAAATAGTAAACTTTTTGCAAATACTGAAATCTATGGTAAAAAATATGGTTATTTGTGGCGATAGGCGCTCTGTTTGCGCGGATGGATGCGTATGCGTACGGCGCCGGCGATGAGGGGCCACAGTGCTGCGGTGAAGGAGGCGTGTCCGGCACGTGCCAGGCGCATGGCCTTGAGGGGCAGACGCAGGGGCCATGACCAGGGATGCAACATGGCGATGACGGCGCCGTGACCATGGAGGGTGCGACGGTCGGCGTGGCGATTGCCGGTGGAGGGTGCGGGATGCTCGGCCACGGTGATGGAGAAGAAGCGGCAGTTGAGACTTGCCTTGCGCGCCTGTAGAAGAAGCAGTTCCTCCTCCCCGCAGCCATAGTAAGGGGCCCCTACCCCAAAGTCTTCACGATAGCGAAGACCGGCAGTGCGGGGGCTACGGCGCAGCGCCACCTCGAAGCTTGTCTGATAGAACCCTTTGGGCAGATGCCGCAGCGAGCATTCGGAGGCTGGATATGTCTTGTGGGCGGGGCCGCTGTGACGGAAGGAGAAATAGTCCACGCCTGGATTGTCGTTGATGACGTCACGGACGGCGGAGAGTGATGCTGCCGTGTAGCGCAGGTCGTCATCGGCAATGAGGACGACCTCGTCGGTGGCGGCGTCCAGCAGGTCGTTGCGGTTGGCGGAGAGGCCGATGCGCTCGGAGCGTATGATGCGCACGTCGGCACGCCGCTCCAGCTGCTTAGGCACCTGCGCACCCTCATGCTTCTGCCACATCACCAGATACTCAACGCCCTCCACCGCAGGGAGCTCCATGGCGGCGACGCGGTCAATGCCTTGCGGGGTGCATGTGGAGATGAGAACCTGCATGGAGGGCTGATTTGAGGGGCGGCTCTTTCTGTGGCCGTTTGTTATCGCATGATTACCTTGCCGGTCGTGCCGTCGGGGCGGCGCACGATGTTGACACCGCGGACGGGCTGGGAGAGCTGATGACCGTTGAGGTCGTAATAGCGCACGGGCTGTTCATCGTCGAGGCCACCGTTGCCGAATGAATCGTCAGTGAGGTCTTCCACGCCGCTGAGCACGCCGGTGTATGTGCCGGTGAGGGGAATCATCACATCGCTGCAGTTGGGCGACGAGAGGCGCAGGAAGGCGCTGTAGTTGTTCTTCCAACGGTCGGGGGTGAAGATGACGCTGCAGGATGTGCCGTTTTTAGAGACGGAGAAGCTGCCTCCGTCGGCGCCTACGATTGCGGCGTGTACATCCTTTGCGTGGCCGCTGAGGGTGACGCTGACGGACTGTGTCTGACTCTCGCCCATCGAGGAGAAGCTGAGGGACCCCTTGTTGGCGGTGAAGCCGTGGGGGTCGATGCTGAGGGCGTCGCCCACGCCGGCCTCCTGTTTGAGTTTGTAGGCGAACATATTGAAGCGACGGGCACCTGATGCGCCGGTGACGACGCCGACGGCCATGAAGGGACGGCCTGTGGCGTCGCGGTGAATCTTCATGGACTCGGGCTCGCCGCTGTCACTTGTTGCTGAGCACATGTTGGTCCACACTTTGCTGCTGAGAATGGCTGAGCGTTGCACATACTCACCTGTGCGCCAGTTGATGACATTGACAATGAGCACAGACTTGCTGTCGGCGTCGGTGGCTGTCGAGGGATTGGGGTTGGAGCCATAGCCATCCTTGCCGTCACCCTCGTAGGTATAGATATAGTCGCCGGAGATGGTGAAGCCCTGGTCGGACCATGTCTTGAAGCCCTTGTCGTTGCTGTTGAGGAATTTGCGTGAGGAGTTGGAGATTTTGCGTGCGCCTTTGTCCACGAACACTTCCTTGATGGGTGTTGCCGTCTCGGGAGAGGCCATCACCTTGTCCAGGTCGTAGACGGCAAAGTAGTCGCCCTTCGAGGAGCGTGAGCGCACCAGGAAGAGGCGGTTGTCATTGTCGATGGCGGGATAGCACATGTTGCCGGAATAGCCCACCTTCAGGTACTTCACGTACGAGCCGTCGCGCAGGTCCAGGCCTTTGCCTGCCGACCATGGGAAGAGGCATATCTTTGTGGGCGAGGTGCTGGTGGTGGTGCCGTATCCGCCGGTGGCAATCCACACCTTGCCGTTGTAGCGCGTCACCGCCATATTTGAGCCGTGGCCTCCATAGGTGAGGTACATGTGCGTCTCTGCGCCGCCCATTGCCACGCGGGTCATGATGAGCATGTCGTCGCTCATGGACAGCGAGGGGAAGGCGTTGCTGACGGCTTTGCCCCATGCTCCCAGTGTGCCGTTGGAGCGAGCGTTCTTGGCATTGATGAAGTAGCAGTCGCCGGTGGCGTCGTCGATGTCCATGCTCTGCACCACGGTGGCGATGTCCGAGCCCATCACAGATGATTTTCCAAACCACCATCCTTTCAGGCCTCCTGCGCCGCCGGTGGGAGTTGCGCGGCCAAACTCTGCATTGCCGTTGGCATCCTTTTTGCCGTAGAAATCAACGGTGGTGCCGTGACTGCCCTCATAGTTGAAACGGTTTTGACTACCTGCAAAATAGCGCTGGCCCGCTGTTTCCCATGACGGTTTCACCCAGGCAAAGCAGTATTCGGTGTTGTCCGAGCAGTTCCAGCGCACGTCCACATTGGCGGTGGTGGTGTTCTTGTTGTTACCATAGAACACATAGTTATATCCGTCCGTGCGTTTGCATGGTTTGTTCTTGAAGGTGTTATAGTTTACGTTGACAGTGGTGTTCACGGGGTTCACAATGGTCTCGTTGGTGTCGCCGTTGAAGAAGCGTATCAGCGCCCACATGGAGGTCTGTCCGGTGCACCCGTCAAATACGTTATACTGAATGTTGCCGGTGGCGAACTGGCCGGTGGCGCTGTTGCAGCCCAGGTAGAAGAGGCGCACGCAGAACTCGCCGTTGGCGGTGCCCACGCCCACGCCCGTGAATCGGTTGTGTGAGATTTCGAAGTTGTTCTGGGTGTTGAAGAGGGAGATGGAAGTGCCGCCGCCGTTGAAGCGGTTGTCAGTTATGACTGTGCCCTCCGACGAGCCTGCCACCTGGATGGCCATGGGCTGTTTCTCGGCCTGGGCGCCCTCGAAGAGGTTGTGGCCGATGTAGACGTCGTGATAGCGTTCTATGGCAGCCCATTTGGTGGGGTCCTGCTTGGCGGCATCCGTCTGGGCGGGGCGCCATGCATCGCCAAGATAGCACAGCGCCACGTTTGTGCCGGCAGCAAGGGTTGAGCCCGTGCATTTGTTGTAGATGTAGCGGAAGCCGGAGAGACAAGTGCTGCCGCGTCCCGCCGCATCGTTGCGCACGCATCCGTTGCCGCTGAAGCAGAAGCCGTTGACCGTCACATTGCTGGCGTTGACGGTGATGGTGCCTGTTATCCTGGTCTCGGCGGAGTTGCGCTGGCCGCTCCAGCCGTCACACCATGCGTTGGCGCCTATCAGCTCCACGTTGGGCTTGTTGATGGTGAAGGAGCCGATGGTGTTGGCCGAGAAATAAATCTTCGAGTTCTCCTGATAAACACCCAGTGCGCTCCAGATGCCGGTGAAGGCCGTCTGCCCCACAATGAAGTCTACATTCTTATACGTTATCTTTGTGCCGGCGGCTACGTTGGCCTCCGGGCCCACAAAATAGTTCTCTGCCGCGGCGCCGGCGCCTGAGGCGACAAAAGCGGCAGCCACTGCGATGGCTTTGATAGTGCTGAGGTTCATATTGTTTTATTCAAGGATTTATTTGTCCGTTAAGGTTTTTTGTCCGCGCGAAGATAACACAATTTTGCCAATTACGCAACACCTTGTCTGAGGGAATGGGGAAGAAACAGCGGTAAAAAATATGGTTTAACTGAAAAACATAAAATATGAAAAATGCAGGTTTCTAACAAAAAGAGGCGCTTAACCATCGCGGTCGGCGCCTCTTTGTTTAGTCTTTTTCCACTACAAAATGTTGTCATTTTTAACTATTTTCTTGCATTATTTATTCGAAATTATTCGGTTGTTTCGATTCTGCATGTGGTGGGATGTTCGATTTTGGGTTGTTGGTAAACTTAAAAACCGTATCGTCCTTATCAATAGAAACGTCGATGGTCTTGGTTTTATTGTCCGGATTGTACGCCCAACTCCAATTATTTTCTTCGAAGGTCCAATCGCCGGGCGTCAAGACTACGTTACAAGTTGGCGCATTGCCGCTAACGAGTGTTGTTAGATAAGGATTATCGCTCGTGAATGAGCCTCCGTAGATTTTGAAGATGGCGCTTTCGCTTGACTCCACCAGCCCTTCTTTCTGCAGCTTGACGAGATATAATGGAAAACCGGCAGACAGCGCCAAGTATATCCCATCGTTCCCTGTCGGGGTGCGTTGGGCGGGTGACAGCATCAAATTTTCGATGTTCAGCAAGCGATTCGCACGTTTGGAGCGGTATCGTCCCGTTTCACCCTTATGGAATCCCGAGCTGTAGCCGGTGTCGCCGTCGTTATAATCTTCAATCCAGCCCATTGCGCGTTGCTTTACGGGAAAAGCGTACGAGCCATCGAATGTGGCGAGGTTTACCTTTGCCAAGTCGGGCAAGGTTAGTTGCGTTTTCGTTCCGAACGACTCGGCTCCGTCGGCAACAATATCGTTGCCGCCATTGGTTGCCGTGTTGTTGTAGATGGCGCATAAAACACCCTCACCCGAGGTGATGTCGAATTTTGCTCCGTTGCTGACAAATATTCCGCCGCCAAAGCCTTTTGCGCCCTCGCTCCACATTCCTCCGGTTGCCGTAACTCCTGTTGCGGCGGTCGACGTTGCGCTGTTGCGATATATTTTCCCTGAAGCGAAAGATGCTTGCGCTCTGTGAACGCCGATTGCGCCGGCGTAGGTGGCTGTGTTGCCGGTCATTGTTACGTTGTCCATTGTCAAGTTGACATCTTCATAACATTTATTTCCCAATCCCGGGACGGTGCCGTCGACGAAGATGGCGCCGCCGCGAACGGCTTGGCAACCGCTAAATGTCGACGATGAGAGCGCAACGCTGATTTTTTTTGCTTTTGAAATTGTTGTCGATTGGTTGGCTTCGTCAACGTTGCGAATCAAGATTGCGCCGCCATCGCCGGACAATGCTTTGTTGCCCGACATCGTGAGCCCGGAGAGGGTAGCCGTTGTTGTTGACGTACCATTTTTAGTTTCGTCTGAACTTACGCCATATTGCTGGTTGGCAATAGCGATAGCGGCACCACCGCCGCCCGTTGCCGACCCCGCGTTTGCAGTTATTTCGTTGCCGTTGAATTTAACGCCCGACATCGTCATACTGCCGCCGTTGCCAAAGTAGATTCCTGCACCGTAGCCTTCATGATTGGGTGTGGAACTGTTTGTGAATGAGCTGATTAGTTTGTTTGTTTTAAATTCGCCTCCGGTGATTTCCGCGGTGCAGTTGTTGGTGATATACAGTCCGGCGCCGCGATACGGACACTGATTACTCTCGTAGGTGCAATCTTGCGATTTCACCTCGGCATTGTTGGCATAGACAACGCCGCCATATCGTTGGCTGGAATTCGAAGTAAATGACGATTTTTCGAGCCAAAACCATGTGTTCTCTGGGGCATAAAGCACCCCGCCATCAGCGCCACTGATATTGTCATGGAGATTGCATCCGGTGGTGTGTCCGATATGTAAATATGTATATGACGGTGTCGTTTCAGTAGGATTCAGCAGATGCTTATTTGCATTCCACGAGATGCACCCACCATTACCCGGGGTCCAGTTGTGATGCATTTCTGTATTTATCATGAAAACCTGACCTCTCCAGTCGAAATTGGCATAGATTGCTCCGCCATCTACTGAGGAACGGCAGTAGCGGAATACGCTGTTTTTGATTTGTACATTATTTCTCGACCATGGGTTTGAATTTGATGCCGCTTTATATTTACATTCCATATAAATTGCGCTACCTTGCTTGGTGTCCAAATATTGAAAGATACAATTGTCGATAAATGTTTGACCCATATATGATTCATTTACGTCTGTCGACCAATCACAGCCGAGTTTGATAGCACTTGCCGTTGATGCAGACAAATTCTGGTAATTCTGAAATGTAACAAATTTTATGTCTAAAGTGCCTGAGCTACCAATCAATTCGTATGTAATATTTGGAGTTCCGTTTTTTACAAAGGTTGAACCGGAATTAATGCTACCTACGTTAGGAATTGCGCTCGCCGGATAACCGTTTAGCCTAAGGTCTGCGCCTCCATCGAGAATAATACGATTTGCTTCATTTCCATAATAATTAAAATACAATGTCCCGATAACTTTAAAAGCATTGTCAAGATTTGCAGCAACCTTAATAGTTACAGTCCTTCCCAAATTGTTGATAATTTTAAGATTGGTATGTCTCTTAATTTCTATTCTACCCCTGAGGTTAATGTCGTTATGTAAGTAGATCTCGTGTGTAACTTGCTGGGTTTCTGAAATTCCACCCCCAAAAGTGTAGTTGTCATTAATATCAACATTCCCATTTTTACCCCATTCCAAGGTTTTTGCTTCATTTATAGTAATGTCAGCAGCCCGGGATACAAATGCCACATTTGCAAATAATAGGATAAATACGATCGTACCTACCGCTTTGGTTAAACATTTCATAATATAATTCTATAGACGGTTAATTAAATTACTAAAAATAAATCCGAAGATTTGGTTCCAAATGTAGCAATATAGCGAAAACAAACAAAGCGAGTGCAACAAATGGGGTAAACTTTGCAACAAATCTATAAAAGAAAATTTGATTTGACGTAATTTGTTTTGTCAAACCGTTCCGCGGATACGCTATAAAAATAAAAAGAGGCGCTTAACCATCGCGGTCGGCGCCTCTTACGTTTGCCTATTTTCCTACAAAATGTTGTCATTTAACATTTTGTCTATAAGGTGTCGCTCATGATGCCGTTGCCGATTACTTCATGAAAAGCGAATCGGGATAAACGCCGTTTTTGTGGAGTTCGGCGAATTTGGCTACTACAGCGGTTCGGTCGTCAGCATAGGTGACGCCAAACCAGCGTGAATCGGTATCCAAAACCTTGATTGTTGCCTCGTTCGACTTGATTAAAGCGTCAACGACATCGGGTATGACCTGTTCCGCTTTCGGAGTCGACAAGTCTCGCTCGAGGAATTTTGTGAATTCACGCTCCGCGTAGTCGAAGTAGTCGGGCGTGAATCCCCACATATTCATCGAAACGGGCACGTCGGCGTCGAGCATATGTTGAGTGCCGGCGGCGTCAGTGTAGAATAATTCGCGGGCGTCGTTGTATTGTATTTCCTTACACTCCTCGACCGCAGTCAGCATTCCATCTTTCGTTTGGCAAACGCCGCGGTTCACGCCGCCGTTTTCCGTAGTGGTATTGCCCAGGCGGAAGCCCACCATGCAATAGTCGCCTTTGCGGTCGCGCGGTCGCATCAATTCTTTGGCAAGAACTTCGTAGGAGTTGCGTCCGTAGAAGTCGTCGGAGTTGATTACGGCAAACGGCTCGTCGATTGCACCTTTTGCCATAAGAACGGCGTGCGCCGGACCCCACGGTTTTGTTCGCTCGGCAGGGCATACGAATCCGTTCGGCAATTTGTCGGTCGATTGGAATACGACGTCGACCGGGATGTGACCTTCGTACTTGGAAAGAATCTTGTCGCGAAAGTCTTGCTCGAAATCTTTGCGGATTACAAATACAACTTTTCCGAATCCGGATTGAATAGCATCGTAGACGGAATAGTCCATAATGGTTTCGCCATGAGGACCGAGTCCGTCGAGTTGTTTCAAGCCACCGTAGCGGCTACCCATTCCGGCTGCAAGAACGAATAATGTCGGTTTCATTCGATTGTCTTGAATGTGAAATTTATATGACGTTTATAAGTCTCTCCCGGGCGCAGAACTGTCGTGGGGAACGACGGCGTGTTGGGCGAGTTCGGGAATCCCTGACACTCTATTGCAACTCCGTCGTAGTCGTTGTAGCCGCGTCCTTCCTTATTCTTCGGGCAGCCCGACAGCCAGTTGCCGGTATAAATCTGCACGCCCGGTTGGTCGCTGCTTACCTCAAGAATTCTGCCGGAAGTTTCGTCCATAAGAGTCGCTACCTTGCGTAACTTTCCTTCTTCGGCGTCGTTGACCACCCAGCAGGCATCGTAGCCTTTGCCTATTTTCAAAGCGGGGAAATCGGCGTCGATATCCTTGCCGATGGCTTTGAACGAACGGAAATCCATTGGGGTTCCTTCGACGGGGGCAATCTCGCCTGACGGAATCAGCGTTTCGTCGGTTGGCAGATAGTTGTCCGCCTCCAGTTTGAGCAATTGGCTGAGGACGCATCCGCTGTCGTGCCCTTTAAGGTTCCAATAAGCGTGGTTGGTCAAGTTGACTACAGTAGGCGCATCCGTGGTGGCTGTCAAAGTCAGTTGCAGTTCGTTGTCGTCGGTCCACACATATTTCGCCTCGGCATTCAGATTGCCGGGGAATCCCGCTTCGCCGTCTCGGGAGAGATAGGCAAAGACCACACAGTTGTCGGAGTGCTCTTTGACATCCCAGTTGCGGTTGTGGAAACCGTGGTCGCCGCCGTGGTTGCAGTTCGGGCCGACGTTTATCGGCAGCGTATATTCGATGCCGTCGAGCGAGAAATGACCTTTGGCAATGCGGTTGGCGTAGCGTCCGGGGATTTTGCCGCAGGCGGGACCGTCGCCGATATAGTCTTGCGGATTTGAATAGCCGAGAGCCACGTCGCCGATTGTTCCGTTTTTGTCGGGCACGTTGACTTCGACAATTCCGGCGCCGATGCTCGTCAGCACTACCGATGCACCGGAACGGTTGACAAGCCGGAGTTGAGTTATGTCGGTATTAGCCATTTTTCTATCTATTTTGCGCGTTCAACAATGTGTGCACCGTCGCTGATTACAACGGGATATACCTGTGGTTCGTGACCGTAGCGTTCGTTGAAACGTGCTATTGCGGTCTCGACAAACTTGTCGCGAAGGTCTTTCTTGACGAGGTTGATGGTACAACCACCGAAGCCGCCGCCCATGATACGCGAACCGGTCACGCCGCATTCGCGGGCGATGTCGTTGAGGAAATCGAGTTCTTCGCAGCTCACTTCGTAGTCGTCCGACAAGCCGTGATGCGTTTCGTACATCATGCGTCCAACCGTTTCGTAGTCGCCGGCGTTAAGCGCGTCGCAGACGGCGAGCACGCGTTCTTTCTCTTCGATGACGAATTTTGCACGGAAGTAGTCTTCGGCAGTGATGTCGGTGCGGATTGCTTTGAGCGCCGACATAGTTGCGTCGCGGAGCGTTTCAAGCCCGAGACGTTTCGCCACGCGCTCGCACGATGCGCGACGCTTGTTGTAGGGCGAGTCGGCGAGTTCGTGCTTTACACGAGAATCGATGAGCACGAGCTCGTAATCTTCGGGCGCGAAGGGGAAGTATTCAAACTCCATCGAGCGGCAGTCGAGGCGCATCAGTTTGCCCGCTTGACCCATGATTGATGCAAATTGGTCCATGATGCCGCAGTTCACGCCGCAGTAGTTGTGTTCGGTCGACTGACCGATTCGTGCAAGTTCGAACTTATCGATTTTGTTGTCGTTGAAAAGGTCGTTGATGGCGAAAGCGAAACAACTTTCGAGCGCCGCCGACGAACTGAGTCCGGCGCCGAGAGGAACGTTTCCTGCAAATACGGCGTCGAAGCCCTTCGTGATGCCGCCGCGCTTGGTAACTTCACGGCATACGCCGAAGATGTAGCGTGCCCACGATGCCTCGGGAGCATCAGCCTCATTCAGGCCGAACTCGGCGTAGTCGTCGAGGTCGACGGAATAGACACGCACCGTATCGGTGCCGTTGGGCTGAATTTTTGCCATTATCACTTTGTCTATTGCTCCGGGGAATACGAAACCTCCATTGTAGTCGGTGTGTTCGCCGATAAGGTTAATACGTCCTGCCGAGGCATAGACAGTTCCCGGCTCGTTAAAGCGTTTGTCAAACTCTTCGTTAATTCTATTCTTTAATTCCATGTCAATACTATTAGATTAATGGACGGTTAAAAAAATTACATCACTTTTCAAATGTAGCGAAAAAGCTGAATATGAAAAAGCAAAAACGACAAATTAACAAAACATAACAAAACGCACGCCTGCCGTAGCGGTTATGCGGCAACTATCGCCGCGGTTAGAAGGTTAAGAGGTTATGAGTTTAATCGGCAGCCAGCGTCGCGTGCAATTGACGGAGACGCAGTCTTCTTAGTAATTGTGTATTTGGTTGCGATAATGAATACTCTTTGTCGAATAGCCACGATTAACGAACTACCCAATGACCTCTTCTTGCGGAACCTAAGCGAACGAGTTTTCCTGATTTTTTCAATGCGTCGATTACACGGTCAATGTTTCTTCGAGACTTGCCGGTGCTACTTGCAATCTCAGCTATTGATATTTTGTTATTAGTTATAATTAACGCCAAAACCTTTTCTTCAAGAGGTAAATTAACGCCATTAACATCGGTTGGCGTTGAATTTGGCGTTAATCGTGTCGTTAATTGGCGTTGATTTGGCGTTAATTGGCGTTGATTAGCGTTAATCGGAAGTTCAAATCTAACCTCAGATTTTGTAATGTCGCTATCAATGGTTACGGCGCAATTGGTAAGGTTTTTCCAATTCAAAATCTTATCAATGCCGTACCCTCCGTTTTCGGATAATCTCGCAAGTTTGAAGAAGCGAAGGATATTAGGATTTCGAGGTTGAGAAACAATCGTTTGACCAAGAATCTTAAGGTTTACAGGAAAACTTCCGGGATTCTGAAATTGAATGCTTGTGTCGAACACTCGTACAGTTGAGTGTATCTCGCTAAAATAATCGGCGTGTGCACAAAAATTTACCAAAGCTTCTCTTACGCAGTAGAGCAGAGTATTGTCATCTGGAGCAATGCCATCAGGACGAGGCAAATATGGATTGTCAATTCTTGTCCTTAATCGATGAAGTATTATCTTGTAATATTCCCAAATATTTTCCTGCTCCTGTAAGCGATATGTATATCTATTTTTTGCATCTTGTATTGATGAGCCCGGTATTTCTATATAATCAATTAGGAAATCGGGGTTGTATCTTAGTATAGCATCAATATTGCCAAACATCAGCAAACCGCCAACTGACAATAGTCCATTGGACATTATTCCCGTCTTGACGGCAAATTCCGTGTCAGATAGGGTGTTATATGACAATTCTGAATTAAATGCCCTAAGATAAGCACGATAATCTTGAAAAGAGTCTTGATTTATATCTTTGTAACAGGTTCCGAATACTGCTTCGTTCGACTTTTTGCCAAAAGCTTGGTCACGCTGCATGGCACGCACTTCAAACTCTGTGGCTCGCTGATCGCCACTTCCGAGGCGTATATATGTGTTAGTCGGAACACTTATGTAAACGGGCTTATATTCTGACATAGGAATATAGAATGCCAAAACAACTTTTTTGTCAATGTCGAATTTAATCGTTTGAACTGAAATGCGTTGATTGAACTTGCCATTCGAACGAAGAACTGTTACGAAATCCTGTTCTAACTTTTCTGTATTTTCTACGCCTTGAATTTCATACGTCGATTTGCCTCCGGCTCTCTTTTCTTTAACTCCGAATACTATCCACCCTCCATAAGAATTTGAGAATGCGCTCACCGTTTCCCAAACAGTTTTGGGAACTTCATTTTTCGCTTCTTTGATTTCGAAGTCATTCCATTCGATACCGTTCAATCGGCTTAGCAGTTCTTCCTTTGTCATGTTCGTTATCATATATTTGCAAAGTTACGAAATTTTTGTGAGTTATTCCATTCGTGCTTAAATTATTAAGTGATTATTCAACAGGAATATTAGATACTGTAATGATTTTAGTAGTAAAATACATCGGCTTTATTGTGAATACTATTTACCCCGAAGTCGTTTTTTTGTCGAAAAAGCAATAAATAGTTGTGGAGCTCGTTATAATATAATAAATATGAGAGAATGAAACGTACAATATATATATTGTTCGCTCTGGGGTGGCTGTTGACGGGCTGTCGCGGCGCAAAACTCAGCACTGCCAACGAGCAATTCGACCGAGGCGAATACTACGACGCTTCGGTGACATATAAGAAGGTCTACAACAAGTTGAAGGCTAAGGAAGAGCGCGAAAAACGCGGCTTGGTGGCATATAAGTTAGGCAATTGCTACCGGCTGCTGAATATGTCGTCGCGCGCGTCGGCGGCGTATGCCAATGCGCGTCGTTACGGCTATCCCGACAGTACGGCGACGCTCTATCTGGCGCAGGCTTTGCATCGTCAAGGGCGCTACACGGCTGCCATCAACGAATATGAGGCGTATCTGGCGAAAGTGCCTACCGACTCGCTTGCAATCAACGGCATAGTAGGCTGTCGCGCCGCCGTGGAGTGGGCGAAAGAGCCTACGCGCTATGAGGTGAAATACGCCAAACTGATGAACTCGCGCCGTTCCGACTTCGCGCCGATGCTCTATGGCGCCGACTTCGACCAACTCTATCTGGCGTCGACCACCGAGAAGGCTATGGGCGACAAAAAAAGCGAGATAACCGGTATGAAAAATGCCGATATCTTTGTGGCGAAGAAGAACGAGCAAGGTCAGTGGGAACGTCCCGAAGCCGTCGAAGGCGAGCTCAACACGGAGTTCGACGAAGGCATCGTGTCGTTCAGTCCCGACGGGCAGACGATGTATCTGACCAAGGCACGCCGCGACCCGAATGCATCGACGTCGGTCGAAATCTATACGGCACAGCGCAGCGACGCACAATGGTCGGCAGCGCAGAAGTTTGAAGTGATTCCCGACACGCTGTCGACGTTCGGACATCCGGCGGTGTCGCCCGACGGCGAATATCTCTACTTTGCCAGCAATATGCCCGGCGGATACGGTGGCAACGACATCTGGCGCATTTCGTTGAAAGAAAAGACCGGGTCGCTGCTCAACTTAGGCCCGGATATCAACACGGCGGGCAACGACGATTTCCCCTACGTGCACGCCGACGGCACGCTCTACTTCTCGTCGGACGGGCATCCCGGAATGGGCGGACTCGACATCTTTAAGGCTACGCCGCTTGCCGACAACCGCTGGGAGATAGAAAATATGCGCAATCCGATAAATTCGGCGGGCGACGATTTCGGCATCACGTTCGGACGCGGCGACGAAGGCTTTTTCACGTCGAATCGCGGTGACGGTCGCGGCTACGACCACATCTACAGTTTCGAGTACAATCCGGTGAAGGTGACCATCGAAGGCACGGTGTGTGACGTCGACGAAGAACCCGTGCCGGGCGCCATCATCCGCATTGTGGGCGACGACGGTACGATGCAGAAAGAGGTGGCTCGCGACGACGGCACGTTCCGCTTTTCGCTCAATCAGGGCGTGCGCTATGTTATGCTTGCCGGAGCAAAGGGCTATCTGAATCAGCGTCAGGAGTTTGAGTCGGATACGACCAACGAAGATGCAAACTATTGGGTCGACTTCGTGCTGCCGGCAATCAACAAGCCTTCGCTCATCGAAAACGTCTACTACGACTTCGACAAAGCAGATTTGCGTCCCGAAACCGTAACGGCTCTCGACGAACTCGTCAAGGTGCTCAACGAAAATCCCAACGTGACCATCGAAATGGCAGCGCATACCGACCGCTGGGGCTCGGATGAATATAATGTAAATCTGTCGAATCGCCGCGCCGAGTCGGTAATCGACTATCTGGTGTCGAAAGGCATCAGTCGCGACCGCCTACAGCCGCATGGCTACGGCAAGACGATGCCGAAGACCGTGACTAAGCGCATCAATCGTCTATATCCGCAATTCCCCGAAGGAACGGTTCTCGATGAGGCTTATATCAAGGGCTTGAGCGAAGACGACCAAGACGCAGCGGACCAAATCAACCGACGCACGGAGTTTCAAGTGCTGTCGCTAACCTATCAGATGGAATAATGGACGACGAACGCTATATGAAAATGGCACTCGGCGAGGCGCGCGCAGCGGCTGCCGAGGGCGAGGTGCCGGTCGGCGCAGTCATTGTGTGCCACGACCGAGTGATTGCCAGAGCGCATAACCTGACGGAAACACTGACCGACGTAACCGCGCATGCCGAGATGCAAGCCATCACGTCGGCGGCGGCTACTTTGGGCGGAAAGTATCTTACTGATTGCACGCTCTACGTCACGTTGGAGCCGTGTCTAATGTGCGCCGGAGCGCTTGCGTGGAGTCAAATCAGTCGCATTGTCTATGGTGCGTCGGACGACAAACGCGGTTTTCACACCTACTGCGAAAAACCATTTCACCCCAAGACCGAGGTGGTCTCAGGGTGTATGGCTGAAGAATGTTCGGCGTTGGTAACCGAATTCTTCCGTTCGCGTCGTCGGTAGAGCCTATTATCGGCGGTCGAGGCGCACTACGTTTTCGACGTGATGCGTGTGCGGGAACATGTCGACCGGTTGAACTTCAACGACTTTATATTTCGAATCGAGTAGGGCGATGTCGCGCGCTTGAGTTGCCGGGTTGCAACTTACGTAGACGATTCGCTCGGGCTCGGCACGCATAATCACGTTGACCACATCGGTGTGCATTCCGGCGCGCGGCGGGTCGATAATCATCACGTCGGGGCGTCCGTGGCGTTCGACAAACTCGTCGGTGAGAATGTCTTTCATGTCGCCGGCGTAGAAGAGCGTGTTGTCGATGCCGTTGACCTGCGAGTTGAGTTTTGCATCTTCGATAGCCTCGGGGACGTATTCGATGCCCACCACTTTGCGTGCTTGCGACGCCACGAAATTGGCAATCGTTCCGGTTCCGGTGTAGAGGTCGTAGACGAGTTCGTCGCCCGTGAGGTCAGCCATTCGACGAGCCACCTTATAGAGTTCGTAGGCTTGCGTGGAGTTGGTTTGGTAGAATGATTTAGCGCCGATGCGGAAGGTTAGATTCTCCATGCGCTCTTCGATGTAGTCTCTGCCGCGCCAGGTGAGGATTTCCTGGTCGGTAATCGTGTCGTTCACCTTGAGGTTGACGACGTAGAGCAGCGACGTGATTTGCGGGAATTCGTCAGCCACGGCGCCCATTACGTCGGCAATCGCTTGCTGATTGTTTTCGCCAAAGACCACGACGAGCATTACTTCGCCGGTCGAGACGATGCGCACCATCAGCGTACGCATGAGCCCTTGTTGCGCCTTAAGGTCGTAGAACGAGTAGCCGCGGTCGAGCGTATATTGGCGGATGAACAGGCGAATGCGGTTCGACAAGTCGTCTTGCAGGTGGCATTTGCGGATGTCGAGCACCTTGTCGAATGCACCGGGGATGTGAAAACCCAAGGCATTGCGGTCGGGAAACTCTTCGCCGCTGCGCATCTGTTCGAACGTCAGCCAACTCTTGTTGGAGAAGGTGTATTCCAGTTTGTTGCGATAGCAGAGTGTCTTCTGCGAGCCTAAAATCGGGTTGACTTCGGGCAGTTCCACTTTGGCAATACGCTCCAGGGCATCGCAGACTTGCGTACGTTTGTGCCGCAGTTGCTCTTCGTAGGGCAGGTGCTGCCATTTGCAGCCTCCGCACACGCCGAAATGTTCGCACACCGGCTCGCAGCGGAGCGGCGATGGCTCGACCATACGGACGATGTGGGCTTCGGCATAACTGTGCTTTTTCTTGTCGAGTTTAATGTCGACAATGTCGCCTGGAGCGCCGTAGGGGATGAATACAACCAGGTCGTTGACGCGAGCAATGCTCTTACCTTCGGCGGCAACGCCTTCTATCTTTACGCCCTCGATTACGGGCAGTTCTTTACGTTTGCGTGACAATGTGGTAACTTTTTTAATGTTATTATTCGGTTTCGCCTAATACGTGTTGGCGGAGGGCTTTGCTGAGTTGGTCGGGACATGAGGTCGCTTTAGCGCCGCAGCGAATGCCTTTCAGGCGGTCGACCACCTCGCCGGCGTCCATGCCTTTGACGAGCGAGCAGATGCCTTGAAGGTTGCCGTTGCAGCCTCCGTAGAAGTTTACGTTCTGGATGCGACGGTTGTCGTCGACTTCTATTTCAAACGCTTGGCAGCAGGTGCCTTCGGTGCGATAAACAAATTTCATAACGTATGTTGTATTAATCGGTTATAAATCAAGTTGATAAATGTGGTAAGCAATTCCGCGAGCGCCTTGTCCCGACTTCATCTCAATCAAATTGGCGTTGAGATACGTACCGTCGCGCTCGTTGGAGATGCCGAAGTCGAAATATGTGCGGTCGGCGTAGACGTCGGCAATGAGGTGGTGGAAGAGGTAAGCCAATGCTCCGATTTCGGCGCCGTGCTGGTTGGCAGACGAATACTGCGCATGGACAGCCTCGCCGTGGTCGTAGACGACGCATCCGGCAACGGGCTCTCCATCGGCGTACGCCATGTGGAGAGTTATTTCGTGCGGAAACGCCTTGCTCAGCCGTACGATTTCGTCGAGGCTGTGGACGGGGTTTACGCCGTATTTCTCTTGCAGATTGTCGGTGAGAATGCGCCAAAACGCTTCGTAGTCGGTAGACTGAACGATAGTGACACCTCGGTCTTGCGCGAGTGTGCAAGCGCGGCGAACGCGTCGGTTGTAGGGCACTTCGCTGCCTCTGTAGAACACCGCCGACGACATGTTGGTTATAATTTCGCGAGCGCCGAGGCGGAAGAGTGCGTAGAGGTCTTCTTCGGCGGGATAGCGATGGAAAATGTGCGGTACTGCCTTGTAGATTAGCGATTTAATGCCTTCGCTGCGCAGAAATTCGACCATGGCATCGGCAATGTCGAGCATCGTATTGGCGTTGAAGTGGCGCACCGGCATGAGCCAGCCGCCGTAGGTCAGCCCTTGATGCGAATAGAGCGTGTCGCCGACGCGGTTTGCCGGCAGAAGGGCAACGAGGCGCGTTCCGTCGAACGCCATCAACGAAAAGTCGTCGAAGCGGTCGCTGTGGTAGTCCATATAGTTGCGGTTGTGGAGGAATGTGGCATTCTTCGAGCGAGCCACAAAGTCGTTCCACTCCCTTGCATCTGTCGGTTGATATCTTCGAATCGTTATCATTCTCTTTGTCGGATTTGTTTTTACTTCACTCGAATCCATTCTTCGGGATTGAGTTTCTCACGTTCGTGGCGCACTTCGAAGTGGAGCACGCCGATTGCGTTGTCGTCGGGGTCGGCGGCAATGCGTCCGAGCGATTGCCCGGTGTTGACGCTTTGTCCCGACTTGACGTCGATGGTCTCGAGTCCGCAATAGACGGTCAGGTAGCTGCCGTGGCGGAGCATAACAATGTAGCCGTAGGTCGGTTCCATGAATATTGCCGACACACGACCGCGGAACGCCGCGCGAGCCGTTGCACCTGCCGAGCCTTCGATGTCGATGCCCAGGCAGTAGGTTTCGACGTGTGCCAGGTCGCCGTACTTTTGACGTCCGAAATGCTTGACGATGCGGCATTTTCCGCTCAGCGGGAATGGCAGTTTTCCTTTGTTGGCGGCAAAGTCGCCTGCCAGCGAGGCTTCGTCGTTGTCCATGATGTATTTCTGCGACTTCGCTTCTTGTTCCTTGCGAGCCGCCTCACGTTCAGCCTCTTCGCGCTCGCGGCGGAGTTTTTCTTCGCGTTTGCGCAATTCTTCTTGCTGACGTTCTATCTCTTTCTGCTTGCGTGCGAGTTCTTCTTTGCGTTTTTTCTCAGCCTTCTTTTCTTGCTCGGCTTGCTCGCGACGGATTCGCTCGAGTTCTTTCTGCTTTTGCTCTTGCTCGGCTTTTATGCGAGCTTCTTCCGCCTTACGAGCTTCTTCGGCTTTACGCGCCTTTTCGAGTTCGGCGGCTTTCCGACGTTCGGCTTCGGCGCGCGCACGTTCAGCCGAGCGGCGTTCCTCTTCTTCGATAATCTTGTTTAGACGTTGGTCGAGGGCACGCGATGCGGCTTCTTTTTCGCGCAACACTTGAGCCAAATCAGCCGCTTCGGCGCGGAGCCGGTCGACGATTTTCGCTTGCTCGCTACGCTTTATTTCCAGACTGAGTTTGTTGCTGTTGACGGTCGCCACGGTGCGATTTTTCTCGGCGTGAAGGCTTTCGAGGCTGCGTTTCTCTTCGTTCAGGCGAGCCTGAGTAGCCTCGATTTCGCTCGAACGTTGTTCGCGCCAACGGGAGAATTCCTTGAGGTAGCGCATTCGGCGGTAGGCTTCGTGGAACGTGCCCGACGAAAGCAGAAACATCAGTTGGTTGTTGTCGCAGCGGTGTGCGCGCATCTTCTTGATGGCGGCAAGGTAGTTGCTGCGCATCTTGGCGAGTTGTGCGTCGGTGCGGGCAATTTCTTCGTTGAGCGCGGTGATTTTGCTCTCGATGCTGTCGATTTGGTTTTGGAGGTCGACGATTGCGGATTGTTGAGCTTCGATGTCGCCTTGGATGCGATTGAGTTGGTTGAGAGTTTTGCGAGTCGCCGTTTTGTTGCTTTTGAGCATTTTCGACGTCTCTTTAATCTCAGCCTGCACTTCGTTCTTCTGGCGCTTTATCTCCTTGACCGTCTGCGCATTGACTGCGCCTGCGGCAAAGATTGTCAACAATATAACAACGACTCGACGCACCATATTCGTTACATGTTAGAGATGAGTTTAAGAATGTCGTCGAACGAGAGTCGGCGCGCATCGGCGGGGATGTCGATGCCGTCGTTCAGTCCGGTGTTCCATTTTGCCGACTTGAACGTAAGGTCGAGGGCTACGATTTTGCCGCCCATGGGGATGCGCGAAGTGATTTCGCCGGCAATTTCACCGCGCGCGGTGACCATATATTTGCCGAAGTTCATGGCGTAGTCCGTGTCGGTTCCTAACGAAAGGACGAATTGCAGCATGCGGTTTTCTTCCATCTCGTAGCGGTACGAAAAGCGCTTGTCGGTGCGTTTGGGCATCATCTGCCAACGGCGGTTGCCGTCGGGGCGAGTCGCCTCCATCGACGACGCCAGCTCGGGCGTTATCGTACCTTTGCCGACGACGAACGGGCGCGACAGGAAGAGGCTTTGCAGCGTTTCGACGGTGATGTATTCGCCCATAAAGTTGCCTATCGATTCGCGCAGGTAGGCGTTGTGATACTTGTCGACAACGGTCACGGTGTCGCCTTCGAAGTAGAGTTTTCCCACTTCGATGCCCAACAGCGGTCGCAGCGAAATCGACAGCGACTTGCCGCGAACCATCTTCATCACCATACTGCTTGTCATGCCGATGCTTACCTTGCCGTTGAGGGTCGCGTCGGTCCAGTCGGGCATAGCTGCCGCAACGGTTGCCGGCGTGTAGGTTTGAATCTGCTCTGCCGTCGGAGCCTTTTCGGTGGGCTTCTGCGAGCCGCACGATGCCATTGCAACGGCAACGACGGCTAATGCTATTATTCGAATTATCGTTTTACTCATAGAAGTATGTTTTGTGGTCAACCTTTTTGCGCAGCAGTTCCGACTGCGGATTCAGTTCGAGCGCTTTGCGCCAGCAGTCGAGCGCTTTCTCGGGTTGTCCGTTCATAAATAGAATGTCGCCGTAGTGTTCGAGCAGTTCGTCGGTAAGTTCTTCTTCTTCGGCTTCTTCGGCGGCATTTATTGCTTTTTCGATGTATTCCAGCGCCGGCTTGTAGTCGTGGCGCAGGAAGAGAATCCATGCGTAAGTGTCGAGATATGACGAGTTTTCGGGTTCTCCGGCGAGTGCCATTTTGACCATCGATTCGGCGCGGTCGAGGTCGCCGCCGTGAGTCGAAAGGGTGTAGGCGTAGTTGTTGAGCGCGAGGATGTCGTCGGGGGCGTCTTCAAGGGCGCGGTCGAAACATTTGTAGGCTTCGTCGAGTTGACCGAGTTGCTCGTAGCAGGCAGCCATATGAGTAAAGATGTTGGCGCGGCTTGCCGAACTTTGGTCGTTAATCTTCGTCAGCGCTATGCTGTCCATCTCGAGGGCTTCGCTAAAGCGACCTGCCAGGTTCATGGCATTCGCTTTGATGTGGTAGATGTCGCTCGATTCGGGGAAGTATGTCAGCGCGCGGTCGCCGGTTTCAAGCGTTTTGTCGTACGCTTTTTGGTAGTTGTAGAGCCACATCAGCCGTTGCCATAGTTTGACGTCCGACGGGTCGCCGTCGAGGGCAAACGACAGTTGTTCGGCAGCGCCTTCGTAGTTGTGTACGAACGTCAGATAGTCGGCATAGAGGCGACGGACCGCCGGCTCGTGGGGATGAAGTTCGATTACGGTGTTGCAGATTTGGTCGATGTTGGTCGTCGAATCGTTGTCTTGCAAGGTTTTGCCGATGTAGCGCGTTAGGATGTCGACCTTCATATCGATGTCGGTATCCTTGTTGAGAAGGGCGCGGCGAATCTCGCGCTCGTAGTTGTCGGCGTCGCCCTGCTCGCGGTAGATGTTAGCTTTCGCAAGGTTGATATAGCCGTTGCCGGGCTCGATTGCCAGCGCTTTGTCGTAACTAACCAGTGCGCTGTCGGGATTGCCCAGACGCATATAGACTTCGCCCATCAGGATGTTGCCAAACAGCCCGTTGCCGGTCTTTTCGAGCACGCGTTGTCCTTCGTTGAGCACCGCCGTAGTGTCGTTCATAGCCAGCATATAGCCTATCTTCTTCGCCGAAATGTCGTTGCTCATGCCATCAGTCTTTTCGACCTCGGAGAGCGCATCGATGGCGTCTTTCAGTCTGCCTTTGCCGGCATAGGCGTCGGCAAGCATCATACGCATCATCGAGGCGTGGTTGGGGTTACCTTCGATGAGTGTTTCGAGCACGCGAATCATGTCATCGGTGTGTCCCACCTGCCCGCACACGCGCGCGTAGATAAAATTCTCGTAGAAACATTCCGGATGCTCTTGGAAGAACGCATCCATCTTGCTCAACGCCATGTCGATGCTGTCTTTTGGTGCATGGCCGCGTAGCAGCGTTGCGTAGCCCGCGTAGTAGGCAATAGTGGCGTTGTCGGGGTCGAGTTGGCAGGCGCGGTTGATAAGGTCGTAGAACGCCGAGACATCATCGCTTGCCAATCGTGATGCCGCCTCGAGGTAGACGTAGTTAGCCTTGCGTATTCGCTCTTCGTCGGCTTTGGTGGTCGAAAGCATCGGCAAAACCATCACAGTCGCCGCGATTGCAAATATCCAAAGGCGTAGTTTGTTTATTTTCTGCATGATAGTTCTATTTGACACCGGTATGGCCAAAACCGCCGCTGCCTCGTTCGCTCTCGGCAAGCGTTTCCACAGCCTCCCAATCGACGAATCCGTGACGTGCCACCACCATTTGGCAAATCCGTTCGCCGGGGTTGACCGTGAATGGTTCGGCTGACAGATTTATTAGAATTACGCCGATTTCGCCGCGGTAGTCGGCGTCGATAGTTCCCGGCGTGTTAAGCACGGTGATGCCCGACTTGAGCGCCAAACCGCTCCGCGGACGTATCTGACATTCGTAGCCTTCGGGCAACTCTATGAAGAGTCCGGTCGGAATCAGTCGTCGTTCCAGCGGAGCGAGTACTACAGGCTCCGCCAACGCGGCGCGAACGTCCATACCGGCTGCCAGCGACGTGCTTGCTTGCGGCAGCGGATTGCTCGATTTATTTACTATTTTGACCTTTATTCTTTCCATATTCCATATTTTCTTACAAAAGTAGTGCAAGGCGAGCGAAAAACAAAGCGAAAACGAAGTTTTCAGCATTTGTTTTTCCGAGCCGAAGCCTACTTTATCGAAAAGTAGTGCCGATAAGAGGTAAGAGGTGGTCTAATTGCGTTCTGTGGTTGATTTGTAATAAAAGTTATGCTTTATAGCACATTTTGCAAAATTATTGAGAAAATACTTGTTGAATATGTTTTTTATAAATAAATTTGTGGAAATTTTGAAGAAAACCTAAATATGTCGGAATTTTCGATAAAATTTGGGTGTTTGTGAGTGAAAAACCGCTTTTTTCAAAATATATATGTTTTTATAGATTGTAGATTTATTCATAGTCGTTGCCGTGAGGCACCGACTATTTTTTTTGCATTAACCTGCATTATTCATACCATTCCTACTGCAAGGGCTAACTGCCAACACCTTAGCGCAATGCTCGCTCTTCCTCTTTAAGAGCCTGTTTCATAATAAATTTTAAAGCAGAGGCGGGCAGTCATTGAGCAGATTTGTTCGTGCTTATAAGGGCGTGTGGCGAGCCACATAACCGTTAAGCACGGACAAAGATGCCAATGAATGTCCGAGCAAAAGTATTTTCTCTTTTTGTTAATAATTGATTTTTGGTGATTTGCTATATGCGTCAATTTTTCAAGAATAACAGTTTTTGAAGAAAAATGTGCCGCCCTGTCGCATATTTTGGCCGATTTTCGCTTTTCGCCGCAGTCTCATAGCTCGCTATGCTCCTTTGGTTCAAAGCAAAACTATCCTCAAACTATGCAACCTCTGCTTTTAATATTTATTATGAAACAGGCTCTAAAGGTAGGATTTACTACATTCTACATCGTCATCGCTGCGCTCACGCTAATGCATTGCCGGTTCGCCCTTTCGTGACGGAATAGTATGAATAATGCAGGTTAAAAAAAAGCCGACTTGAAGCCGGCGTATATTAATAACTATGAGAAAACTCTAAATAATTCGGATTCAATCCGATGCAACCTTTGTTGCGAGAAAATGCTTAGCATTTGTGATCAATCCCTGCTACGTAGCCGAAGCGGTGCGTGCGGAGCGATGCGTTCGGATGAAACGAGTGCGAGGGAATAGTCTTGTTGCGTAATGCGTTGTTGTTAACTAAATTGTTCATAATTCAATTCCTTTCTTTTGCGCCTTACTTGCGGCGCTTCTTAATTACCTATCATTTAATTTCTACAACTTTTAGGTGCTAGACCTACTTGTTGTAACTTTACTAACCTAAAACCTTTTTCGTCTCATTTACACTGCAAAGGTAATGCCAATATTTCGCAAAAACAAGAATTTTTGAAGAAAAATATGTTGTACAACATATTTTTAAAACATATTTACTATTGTTTATAGTAGCATCTCACTTCGCCGATTGGAAGTTTTCCCTTGAGCATCAGGGGGATACGTGCGTTGTTCATCGAAATCCATGTATCGAGGTCGTCCGACGACTTTTTCTTGCCGTCTTGGGTGAACGAAAACTTGATGTGGAACGCCTGATGCTTGGTTTTGTCGCGGAGTTCGATGTTTTCGATGCCAACATACCTTATTTTGAGTTGCTCTTTGCGGTGTCCGGAGAACACTACGACAGTTTTTGTGTCGTTTGCTGACATTTTGTCGTAGTTGAGCGTGCGCAGGTAGTAGAAAATGCTGAGCATATCGAAAGCCGGGGCGGTTGCGTCGAAGCTCACTTCGTTGACTTTTTTGCCGCGGCGTTCGTGACGACAGTCGGCGTGGACGTTGTTGCCCGAGTAGCTGTAGACCACGCGGTCGTAGCACACGTTTTTGCCTTCGTGTGCGTTTTTGCGATAGATGGTCGGGCGTAGCGTGGAGTTGGAGAAGGAGCACGACAGTGTGTCGCGCACTTTGAAAATCTTGTCAGCCCACGAGATGGTGCGGCAAGCCAACGACGAGTTGCAACGGTCGCCGCTGCGGCTGAGCGTAAGCGTTGCCCGTCCGGCATGTTTCCATATCATTCCCCAGTGGTAGACGATGTCGTAGTTGAGCTTTTCGTTGCTAAAATTTGCTGCCGATGATGCGAATACCATCAGCGCAACTATTATTAATGTAAGATAGTGTTTCATTTTCGTAATTGTTTATGAGGTTTAGACCAATATTTTTTCAAAGAGTTTAAAATCGATGTCTAAGTTTGCAAATTACGGAAAATTTTCTAACTTTGGTCATAAATTTCTACCTAAAAAATAATGTACCTATGAAACGATTTCTAATAGCGACCCTTGCGGTGCTGTCGATAGGCGGTGCGGCGGCAAAGAATGAGATAACAAGTGTAGAACCTCCGATGTGGTGGAGCGGCATGGAGTCGAAGCAGTTGCAATTGGTAGTCAACGGTCCGGCGATACGCGATGCCGAGGTGAGCATCGACTATGCCGGAGTGACCATCGACTCGATTGTGCGTCCCGACAGCCCGAACTATCAATTCATCTACCTCACCTTGTCGCAAGACGTCAAGCCCGGCGAGATGGTGATAAATTTCGCAAACGGCAAGAAAAAGTTTAAGCACAAATACCAACTTCTCAAGCGCGACATGCCGGCAGCCGACTATCAAGGCTTCACTTCGGAGGATGCACTCTATTTGATAATGCCCGACCGCTTTGCCGACGGCGACGAAACAAACAACAGTAACTCGACGCTTCGCTACGACGTGGCTGTCGACCGCACCAAGCCCAATTCGCGTCACGGCGGCGACCTGGCTGGCATTCGCAGTAGATTGGGCTATCTCAAGCAACTCGGCGTGACGGCTATCTGGCTTACTCCCGTGCTCGAAAACGATATGCCCGGCGGCTCGTATCACGGTTATGCTACGACCGACTACTATCGCGTTGACCCGCGTTTCGGCACCAACG
>JAQXVL010000141.1 GCA_029224905.1 Bacteroidales bacterium | reverse complement strand
TTTCTATTGTCAGATTTTATCGCTAACTTTGCCATGTTATGTTTCGATTATTAGTGGTTTAATCGCAACACAAATATACTAAAAATCTATGACATAACAAAGGCTTTTACGCTGAATTTCAGCATGAAAGCCTTATTTTTTAGCTTATTTTTTTTGCCTGTTGAAACAATAAAAAGAGACTGCCCAAACTTGTTAGACAGCCTCTTTTTATTTCGGACAAAGCCGTTGTGTTTAGAAGTAATATGTTTGCTGTTTGGGGAACAGGAGCATGTCTTGCATCACCTTATCGGCTGTTTGCTTGTCGCGGTTGATTTTGAGAATCTCGTAGACAAGATTGAGCGTCGATGAAGGTCCGTTGGAGGTTACGAATAGACCGGAAACGACGCTTCTGACGTCTTTCATCGTTGCACCGACGCACAAGTCTTCGAAGCCGGGATAGCATGTCGCCGTTTCGCCGTTGAGCAGACCTAATTGACCTAAAACGACGCCCGGAGATGCGCAAATTGCTCCGATGTGTCCACCGGCTTTGTGATGCTCTTTCAGTAGATTGGTCAGCGGTTCGCATTCATATAGGTTAGTTGCTCCCGGCATACCTCCGGGGAGGATTAGCCAATCGGGATTGTCGTCGATTTCGTCAAACTTAATGTCGGCAACAACGGGTATCCCATGCGCTCCAACTACGGTGTTTTCATCAGTAATCGATACTGTCTTGACGGTTATGTCACCTCTGCGAAGCCCGTCGACAGTCCCCAGCGCTTCTATTTCTTCAAAACCCGGGGCTAAAAATACGTAAGAAGTTTTCATAAGTCTTATAACTTGAGTTAAACGATCGTATAATATGGTTTTCTATTGTAAATGTATAACGAAATTTTTTCTTTTCCAAATAATCAACCTAAAAACTTCGAAATGTTATTAGAATTTGATTATTTAATTGTATTTTTGCAATGAGTTATGAATCTTTATCAAAAGGAAAATGGCGAACAATTATAGTGTGTCTATGTCGAGGGGGCTGCTTGCTTTGAGCCCTTTGGCGGTTTTTTTGGTTTCTTATTTGGTCTTGTCGTTGATTATCGGCGACTTCTATAAGATGCCTTTGTCGGTAGCATTTATCATTGCCTCGATTTGGGGAGTACTGTCGACACCGAAGATGCCGTTGCGCCGGCGCATCGACATCTTTTCGGGCGGCGCGGCAAATCGTGACGTTATTTATATGGTATGGATTTTCGTCTTGGCGGGGGCGTTTGCCGTGTTGGCTCAACGCACGGGGGCAACTCAGGCTACAGTCGACTTGACGCTCAATCTCTTACCTGCCAACTATCTTATGCCGGGACTCTTCTTGGCTGCTTGCTTTGTGTCGATGTCGGTTGGTACGTCGGTAGGTACTGTCGTCGCTTTGACGCCGGTTGCCGTCGGTATTGCCGACGAAATAGGGCAGTCGGTGCCGATGTTTGCCGCAATCGTTGTCGGCGGTGCTTTCTTTGGCGACAATCTGTCGTTTATTTCCGACACGACGATTACTGCCACGCGTTCGCAGGGCTGCGAGATGCGCGACAAGTTTAAGACTAATATTTGGTTGGCATTGCCTGCTGCGTTGATTATTTTCGTTGTCTACGTGTTTATGGGCGAAAATGTGTCGACGGAGGTTGCGCACACCGACTCTAACTGGATTCTTGTCGTGCCTTATTGCGTGGTTATTCTCACGGCGTTGTTGGGTTTGAATGTGCTTGTGGTGCTCATCCTCGGCATTGTGTGCTCGTTGGTGTTAGGCTTGGCGTTGACCGACAACGGTATCGTTGATATGTTCGGATTTATGGGCAACGGCGTCGAAAGCGTCGGCAATTTGATTGTTGTGACGCTATTGGCATCCGGATTGCTGGGATTGATAAAGCACAACGGCGGAATCTTGTTTGTCATCGAGCGTCTCTCGTCGCACATTCGCGGCAAACGCGGTGCGCAAGCAGTGATTTCGGTGCTTGTCGGCATCGTGAACGTGTGTACGGCAAACAATACGATAGCAATCATTACGGTAGGCGGTCTATCGAAAGAAATCTCCGACAAGTACGGGCTCGACAATCGCAAGACGGCGAGTCTGCTCGACACGTGCTCGTGCGTTGTGCAAAGCATTTTGCCCTACGGCGCACAAGTGCTGATGGCGGCGTCGCTTGCCGGTGTGTCGCCTCTGCTGATTGTTCCTAATCTCTATTATCCGTTTGCTCTCGGCGCGATGGTGGCTCTGTCGATAGTCTTCCAATTCCCGCGACGACACAGTTAGCCTGCTGTCGCTCAGAACTTTGCGCGATTGCCGGCGATGACGGTCAGCATGCGGTCGGCGGATAGGTATTTATTCGCCATTTCCAGAAGTTTCTCGGGTGTGATTGATGCCACGCAGTCGATTTGGTTGCGGAAGTAGTCGTGTGGCATCGAGTTACTAATCATTAGCGAATAGTATTCGGCAATCGAGAACGGCGTGTCGGTGCTCTTGAGCAGTTCACCGGTGACGTGGAGTTTCACGCGGTTGAGTTCTTCCTCGGGTATCGGCTCTGCTTGCATTCGCTGTATTTCCGTGCGAATTTCGTCGACGACGCGATAGGTGTATTGGTTGTCGCATTGGCAACTGATGTTTATCTGCGAGTTGTTGCGCATGCCCGACAGATACGACGAAATGCCGTAGGTATATCCTTTGTCTTCGCGAATGTTTTGCATCAATCGGCTGCCGAAATATCCGCCGAAAGCGCGTATGAGTATTCGCAGAGGAATGTAGTCGGGATGCGTACGGAGTATCGTTGGAATGCAGATTTTTATTGCACTTTGTACGGCATCGGGTTTGTCGACAACGATTGTTTTCGGCTCAAAGTCTTTGTGAGGAGCGTCGTCGGCACTCGAGCATCTTTCGCTCGTGTGCTGCGTCTTGCCAAATGTCGTATTGACCAAATCAATCATCTTGTCGGTCACTTTGCCCGACAATAGTACAGTCGAGTTTTGAGGTACTGTCCATCGGTCGTGAAAGGCTTTTACGTCGTCAACCGAGATGTCGCCAATGGCTTGCTCGTCGACGTTGAAGCCTAACGGATGAGTTTCGCCGTAGTATTCGCGCTGGAGTTCGACCAATGCTAAATAGTTGACCTTCTCTACGTTGACTTTCAGTCGAGCCGATGCTCTCTTTTTGAGGCTCTCGAGTTTGTCGTCGGGAAAAGCCGGGCAACTCCACATCGACTCAAAGTAGTCGATAATTTTGTCGAAGTTGCGATTGAGCGAAAACACCGAGAGCGACGAAGCATGCGTGAGGGCTTCGTTGACAAACCATGCGCCGTAGTAGTCGTAGGCGAGGGCGATGTCGTCTGCCGAATAGCGTGCCGTACCTTCGTTAGCCATCGTGGCAACGAAAGTTGCCAAACTTGCTTTCGGCTGGTCGCAAATTCCACCTTCTGTCACAATCTCGAGTTTGCAGACGTCTTGGTCGGCGGCATTGATGACCAGCAGCGGCGTGCCGTTGTCGAGTCGAATACGCTCGGGCTCTACCAAGTCGGTTGCAACGACATTTTTAACCTCTATCGACTTCATCGTTACAAACGGTTGAGGCTTTCGATGGCGCGTTGTAAATCGGCGGGAGTGTCGATGCCGATGGTTTCTTTGTCGGTCAAACCTACTTTTATGCGATATCCGTTTTCCAGCCAACGCAGTTGCTCGAGCGACTCTGCGAGTTCGAGCGACGACTGCGGCAGTTGTGTGATTTCGTTAAGCACATTGGTGCGGTAGGCATACATTCCGACGTGCATTAGATAGCGGTGGCTTGCCGGCCATGCCGATTGCTCAACGTTGCGAAGGTAGGGGATTACAGAGCGCGAAAAGTAGAGCGCGTAGCCGTTGGCGTCGATCACCAGTTTCGGCTTAGTCGGGTCGCTGAGCGTCGCGAAACTGCTGTCGGCAGACAGCGGGCGCGCAAGCGTTGCTATTTGAGTCGACGCGTCGTCGAAA
>JAQXVL010000140.1 GCA_029224905.1 Bacteroidales bacterium | reverse complement strand
AGCCGAATTTGCCTTTCTTGGGCGAATCGATAGACCGATACGGATATTTGACAATCGCTGCGAGCGACGAATAAGTCATCGCCAACCCACCCTCGCGACGTCCGCGAAACTGATGCGACAACAAACGAAAAGAATTGGCATTGCCATCGAAATTCACCAAGTCAGCCCATTCGTCGTCGCTGAGCATTTGGCGAATCACCATGCCGCGACCTTCCGAGAAATAAGTCGCAATGGTCTTTTCTCCGCTGTGGCCGAACGGCGGATTTCCCATGTCGTGAGCCAGACATGCCGAGCCAACAATTTCCACAATGTGAGGCAACTTCTCTTCGACGTCGGTGCCCGTATATTTCGGAGCAAGCCGCACACACACCTCATTGGCAAGCGATTTGCCCACCGACGACACCTCCAAACTATGCGTCAATCGGTTGTGCACGAAAATGCTTCCCGGCAAGGGGAAAACCTGCGTTTTGTTCTGCAAGCGGCGGAACGGCGACGAAAAAACAAGGCGGTCGAAATCGCGCTGGAAGTCACTGCGCGACTGCGCCTGCGTACTGCGGTAGCGTTCCATACCCAACCGCTTGCTGCATATCAGCCGGTCCCACTGCATCATATTAATTTTTTTGCTATTCATCAGGTACAAAGATAGTGCAAATCGAGAGCAAAAGCAAATCAAAACTTGTTTTGAAATTTTCTTTTGTCGAGATGCAGCCCATCTTGCGCGAAGCGAATGTATCCAAAGGCGAGCGAAAAACGAAGCAAAAACGAAGTTTTCAGATTTGTTTTTCCGAACCGCAGCCTATCTTGCGCGAAGCGAAAGTAGTGCAAAGTGAGCGAAAAACAAAACGAAAACGAAGTTTTCAGATTTGTTTTTCCGAACCGCAGCCTATCTTGCGCGAAGCGAAAGTAGTGCAAATCGAGAGCAAAAGCAAATCAAAACGAGAAAAAGCGGAGAGCGGAGTGTGTAGAGCGGAGAGATTTCGTCAGACCAATCCAACCGCCTCTTACCTCTTACCTCTTACTTGGTTATAACCACTTTGCGAGTCGTGCCGCCGCGGTTGATGATGTAGATACCGCGGTCGAGCGACGGCATCGAATTGCCGGAATAGACCTTTACGCCTTGGAGATTGTAAATCTCAACATAGTCGGGCTGCGCAGGCAATTCCGTAACGCCCGAAGCAACAACTCCCGTTTTGACGTTCATCCACACACAACGGTTGTAGATGTAGTTTCGCAGATATCTTACCTCGGCATCATATGAGCCCAGTGCTTGAAAATTCAGATGCTCCAACGAATCGAGAATCGGCCAACGCTTGAAGTTGTATTGCTGCGACAAATCGATTTCTTCGGCAAGGTCGTCGACATATTCTTGCAGTGAACGCGACTCCAAACCGCCATTGTAAAGGGCATTAGACCAAAGGTTGTAAATTCGGTCAGAGACTACGGAATTAAGAATATGTCGAACAAAGTCGCCCATGCTACCGGCTTTCGACGAACCGCCGCCGGAACTGGTTTCGAAAAGCCATTCCGAATTTTTGCTTTGGTTGATAAAGTAGTTATGCGTGCGATAGTCGTTGTCGAGCGCCAAATCGTTGTCCCAAATCGGTCCGAAACGCACTATGTCGTCGTTGCGTTCCTTACTGAAATATGTACTCCAGAACGTGTCGGTATTGCCTGTCATTTCGCCGACAAGGAACAATTTCAAGAAACTGTCCAAATCCATATAACGGCATATGTTTGCGCGATTCTCCGACCAAACGGCAGACTCCAAAGCGTTGAAATAATTATAAATATAGTTCAAGCACGCAGGCAGGTCGTTCGATTCGTCGGGCGATTTCATAGTGACGGGAATACCTCGATTCGACCAGAAGTAGTGCCCCTCGCCTTCGCTCTCGGCATAGCCGTCGACTTCCATCAGATAGCCGCCGGTAAGCGCGTCGCCATCGACGTCGGTAATCTCCATTTCGGTAACATTAACACGATTCGTGTTGATTTCCACTTGGTCGCAAAGCTGATAAGTGCCTTTATAGTCACCGTTATAAATCACGTCGACGAGACGGCAATAAGGCACATAGTCCATCCCCATTCGGCGAGCGATTTCGAACGACACACTGTTGCGCAACATTGTTTTGTCGCCCCAAGAGTTAATGAGAGTCCATTTTTTTGCTTTTGCCGGAGCGTCAAGGATATTCTGTTTTTTATCAAATTTGATGCGATACGGTTTTTTGTCAAACCCCATAGAGGCATTACCGCGCAAACGCGTAGTACCGGGTGCCGTGAAAAACGTCGTTGTGCCGTCGTCTTTGTTCGAAATGATAGAAATCGTCGACGTATAGTTGTTAACCTTGTCGACCGGGTCGCGGCCATAGAAGTCGCCGTTGGTATAAATCACCACCGTAGGGAGATTCGAAACGGTATAGAGGTGAGAATCGTCGCCTTCGCCCGGCTCGCCGTAGAATTCGAGTTCGGCGATGTTGCAACGAGCGTCGTCGGGACCGAGATAGCGCACGTAGCGGAAGCCACGCGAGCAATTGACGTCGGCATACGACATCGTGCCGATTATTCCCGGCTCGGGAATCAAGTAAAGAGGAACGGCATCGGTAAAGTCCGGCAAGTTAGCGCCCTCGAAGAGTCCGAGTTGCACGCGTCGCTCCCCAAATCCCGGGGCATTGCGAGGCGCCCACCCCACTTTGGAAATAACATATTTCTCGCCGAGGTCAAGTCCGACCCACGTGCGAGGAATTTCGGTTTCAGAGATACTGGACCTATCCCACGAAGCAAAAAAAGTATCGAGATTACCATCAAATGCATCATATTTGGTATTTACTGTAGTCGACTTCGTAAAATTTGAATAATTGACAGAATATTCCGTACCAATTACAGTTCCTGAAAGTTTTTGTTCCGCTTTTCCAATATTTTGCCCTATTAGAGAGGCAAAAATCAGCATCAAAATTTGTTTTCTCATATGATATATGAACCTTTACATTTGGTTATACAAAGGTACGAAATTTATTCGAGTATGTCAATAGTTCATCTTGGAACATCTAAAAAACAGAGGGTATACCCCAATACAGAAGATACACCCTCTAAACTATCTATCACAAGAATAGACTATTGATTCAAGTCGTAATGACGTTTATACTGCATAGCGTCGAGGGGCATGTCGGTGGTCAGGAAGTCGGCGCCGCGATTAATCATTTCGACGATATCGCTAACGCTGCGGAGGGTCCACACGTTGACGGTGATGCCAATATTGCGAGCGGCGGCAAACCACGAGGAATTGTTGCGCATTGTGTTGATTTCGTAGTCGATACCGGTCAATCCGGCATCCTTAACCTGTTGCGGCGTTTTGTCACCATTGAGGTACGCAACTTTTGCCGACGAATCGACCGACTTGATTTTTGTACATGCATCCCAAGAGAAGGCGATGTATTCGACTTTGTTTTGAAGTCCGTATTGCTTAACCAAATTAACGGCGGCGGCAGCGGCTTCTTGGGTGCGAGCGGTTGTTGAATGCGACTTAACTTCAATAATTAGTTTCGTTGGGCTTGACGAATTTTTGAGTATTGTCAACAAATCATCGAGAGTCGGCATTTTCTCGCCGTTGGAGAGCGTCAAATCTTTGCATTTCGCATAGGTCGACGATTGGATAGTTACGCCGTTGAAACTTGGGTCGTGGTTCACCATAAGTTTGCCGTCGGTCGTCAGCCAGATGTCGGTTTCCGAGCCATATGCACCAAGTTCTTGAGCAAACTGAAGTGCAGCGCGCGAGTTCTGCGAGGCGCCGACTTTGTTCCAATAACCGCGGTGAGCGATTACTTCCGTTTTGTTGACCGACGCTTGAGCGGTGAGCGTCACGGCGCCAATCATCTGCTTGTTCGAGCTGCGAGCCACAACGATGTTGTACGAGCCGGATACGAAGTTGTCGGGAAGAGTCAGAACGACGCCCGTCGATGTCAATTCGACTGCGGGATAGGAAGCCTTCGTATCGTCGAGAGTCGACACAAGTTGCACAATGTCGGAGGCTGTAAAGCCCTTGCCGTCGATGGCGAGTCGGCCACCACGTTGCTTAACCGGGACGTTGCTGACATACGACACGTCGGTAACCAATTCGGCATAGCCTTCGCGGTCGGCTCCCAACCAATTCTTGTAAAGGTTCGAGATTTGACCAGCATTGAGCACGGCGTCGTAGAGGCGGAACATACCGATGTCGCCGGGAATGGCTTGGTCAAGGTTTCCATTCTGCGGGTCTCCGAAGATGGCGAACCAGTAAGAATTTTTATCCGACGGGCGAGTTAGGTCGCCGACGGCGTTGCCGGTACCTTTCAAAACGCCGTTAACGTATAGGTATGCCTTTTGGTCGGTCCTGCTATAGACACCGACAACGTGGTAATACGTATTCGGGCTATAGTCGGTTTGTGCGCCCCAGCAATAACCTGTTGAAGATGTATGCGGCAAGAATGTCAAACGACCGTCGCTTGCAACCATGAAAGCGCCCGGACCGCCACCCTGATGGCAGGCAATCCATTTGGCTTCAGCACTTTGCTTTTGCGGCGACATAACGACAGCCTCCATCGTATAACCGTCTTTGAGTTTATTAAAGAACGCATTGTCGGCAATGCTCACGCGGAAATGACCGGTGTTGGTGGCACTCCACGACGCAGTAGAATGAGCCATATAGCGATTCAACGAGCCATTGAAGTAAGTCGACAGAGAGTTTGTCCATTTTTGCTCGACCGTACGCTTTGAGGGCGAAATGTCGATAGCAGTCCCGTTGGGCAAGAATGCAACATCGAGCAGGTCGGCAACCGGAAGATTTGTCGGCGCATGAGGGACATTGTCCCAAAGGATTTTTACCTCATTGCTATTGAGAGTATTATCGTAGAGGCGGAACATAACGACGTCGCCCGGAATTGATTGTTCTTGACTGCCATTTTGCGGGTCGCCGAAGATAGAGAACCAATACGACGAGGACTCCGTCGGACGGGTAAGGTCGCCTACGGCATTACCGGTACCTTTGAGTTCGCCGTTGACGTAAAGGTATGCTTTTTGGTCGGTTCGACTGTAAACGCCGACAACGTGGTAATACGTGTTCGGATTATAATCGGTTTGTGCGCCCCAGCAATAGCCGGTTGTTGATGTATTGGGCAAGAATGTCAATTTGTTGTCGTTGGAAATCATAAAAGCGCCGGGACCGCCTGATTGATGGCAACTGATGAACTTTGCTTCGTCAGTAGAGCCTTTTTCGGGAGTCATCACAATCGCCTCCATCGTATAACCGTCTTTGAGTCGATTGAAGAACGCATCGTCGGCAACGCTGATGCGATAGTGCCCCGTGGCTTTTGCACCCCAACCGCAGGAAGAATGAGCTACGAAACGACTGTAAGTGCTGTTCCAATAGACTGCTTGGTTGGTCGAAGACGGGTGCTCGATGGCGGCATGACGTGGCGAAACGTCGGTTGCGCTACCGTCGGAATTAAACACCACGTCGAGCAAATCGGCACGAGCAGGCACTGAGTAGAAACCGATACTGTCGATGTTTGCTTTCGGTGCGCTGTATAAGACGTTTGAATTTGAATCGACAAAACTAAGAGTTGACTTGTCGGCGGAAACTTGCACATCGGCAACGTTTGCGGCTGCTGTCATATAGACCACGCGACCGTTCTTCCACACATACAAATTACCGGTCGGATAGTCGCCTACCCCGGCATTTGCGCTAAGCCCGGCTACTGCCACTGAGGCTAACGCTATTATTGTTTTCTTAATTGTCATAACTATTAATTCTTAAGGATTTTAGTAACTTTAATTCCATCAGCGGACACAACCTTGACAAGATAGATGCCCTTCTGCAAATGCGCAAGAGAGTATTGAGCTTCCAAGCTGCGCGGAGCATCGTTGATGCAAATAGTACCGCCGATGCTATAGACAAATACGTTGTTGATTGGCGAAGAT
>JAQXVL010000139.1 GCA_029224905.1 Bacteroidales bacterium | reverse complement strand
TAAAATACAAACCTGCGCTCCAAATTATAAACAAATTTCACGCAATGAAAGTACCACACTTTATACCGCTCATTTATGCAAGAATCACATTGTCAGCCATCTTGCTGATAGCATCAACCGCCACCGCAGCAGCAGCCGTCACAATCAAAGACGTAAGCAAAAGAACACATCTATATATAGAACCTGTATTTTACTAATCACAAGAGGGTGTATTGAAAATAGGTATACCCTCTTTACAAAAAAACATAGCAAATCCGAAAAAATTATTAAATTTGCACCAATTACCAAAACAATACCTAATTGAGGAATAAGAATATTCCCTTTTGAATAAGTTTAATACTAATATGAAAATATATGTGTAGATTATTAACTTTAATTGTAACAGGGCTACTTGGGTCGTTATCCCTTGTGTCAGCCTATCCCACCGATTTGTGGGTTGTAGGAAACATCAGCGACATGACCTGGAGTTTTAACAATGCCGTAAAATGTACTAACCTCGGAAACGGTAAGTACCAAGCATTGGTTTTCCGAGTAATGAACTCTAACGGCGAAAACAACGGAAAGTACTACGGCAACTTCCTGCTCACTGAGTCATTAGGCGACAATGTGACCAACCGCAAAGTGTATGGCGCGCCTGAATCGACGATTGTACGTTTATCTAACGGTCAAAGCAAGCCTTTGATAGCGGGGATAGTGGGAGCTAACTCAGGTGCGTTTAGCGACTATGCTTTGCCCGACGTAGCCGGCAGTTATATGCTCTCAATCGACTTGGCAGCCGGTACGATTTCGGTCGACAACAGTTACACACCCGACGTGATGTACCTGCTCCGAAATATGTCAGACGGCATCCCGCAGGACATTTCCGTGCAACTCAATCGAGTTGGCACTTCGCAGCAATATTCGGGCTCGGAGTTGCCGATGAAGTTTGAGGCGTCCGGCGCCTCGCAGAAATGCTACTACTTCGTTTCAGCCGCCAACGGCAACCAATGGTCGGTAATTAATGCCGAGCGCTATGGTCTGGCAAGTTCAATGCAACTTGAAAACGGTACGACGAAACTAACGTCGGGCGCCGAAATGCCGCTCTTCACCCAAAAAGAAGGCACATTCGACGTCTCATTCAACCGACAAACCAAAGAACTGTCGATAAAACCGACGCACCCGGATTTATACCTCGTTGGTGCCGTTAACGGTATGACTTGGGACCAACGCGGCAGCGGCGAAAAAATCAAGTATGTGGAGTCGGAGAAATGCTATTACGCAACATTTGTGCCCAATGCGCATCCGAACGGCGTATCATTTTCTTTTATCTCTCGTTCAAACGGCAACATCTCCGAATCCGACAATCATCGCTATGCCGGGTTTGCAAGCAACCAACCTATCTCAGTTGGCTCGAACGTACTTTGCCGTGCCGATGTCTACAATGTAATCTCGAGTTATGCACTGCCGGCTAACTACTCCTGCGTGCCTCTTTATGCCCGCATTAGCCTCGACGACCAAACTATGCTCTTGCAAACCACGCCGTTTGCCAATTCCGATGCTCCAAAGGTAAACCCAACAAACGAAGTGTGGTCGCCGAACGGAAAAGTGGGTTTGGTGTCGACCATAGAAAACGGCAAGCCTTATTATAAGGTTATCAGCAACAACGAATGGGTAGTCAACAAGTCGCCGCTTGGTCTTGTTTCCGATGCTGTCGACTACACACAATACTTAACAATTTTAAGTGCTGAAACACGTCAAATCAACGAAACATACACCTTGCCTACCGGCAAGAAGAGTACCTACGTCAATAATGCCAACGAATTGACAATTCACTTGCAAACTGTAGGAGGACACCCCTTCGACATTGTGTTCCGCGTATCGGACGATGGCGTTGCGTTCCGCTATGTAATCCCGAGCCAAGACGGCAAGTCGAGCATCATTATCAAAGATGAGGCTTCCGCCGTCTATCCTGCAAATTACAAGTATCTTCTTGGACAGAAATTTGCGAGCAAGAGAAATGCTCCTAACTTCCCATACGAATCATACTATGGCAAGTACGGTGTTTATGGAGAATATACCGATTGGAATGAGGCTGTGACCGACGCCTCCGACCCGCGTTTCAATTCTCCCGTAATGATTGGAAGTGGTAGCCAACATATTTTGATGTCTGAAGCGGAAAATATCGGGACGTATTCTCTATCGTTGCTCAAGGCTTACTCGTCGCCGACGGGATGTATGATGTGGCAACATGCCGGCGATAGTTATCAGACCCACAAAGTAGACGGTAAAAACAATCTCACCGTCAAGCTGCCGTTGCAAACGCCATGGCGCACGCTCCAAATCGGCGATTTGCCCACGATTTTTGCTTCTACGATGCAAGAAAACCTTTGTAAGCCTACCGAAATGACCGACCTGTCGTGGATAGAGCCCGGTGTCGCTTCTTGGGACTGGGGTGGTGTCGATGGTGTCACTTACGCACCTCTTACAAGATATGAAGCTGATGAAAAATATGCCGATATGGCTGCCAAAATGGGCTGGAAATATATCCTTATTGATGGCGGTTGGAGTGAATATGATATTCAGAACACGATTAATTACGCACACTCTAAGGGTCTTAAAGTTATTTTGTGGATGACAGCAAGACTTTCCGAAAGTACAAGTTTTTCTTTCGAGAATATGGAATCAACCCTTCGTACTTGGAAACAATGGGGTGTTGAAGGTGTTAAAATCGACTTCTGGGAAGACGACTCGCGCG
>JAQXVL010000138.1 GCA_029224905.1 Bacteroidales bacterium | reverse complement strand
AACAACTACATCATGGCAGCACTCGGCTACAACTTCGTCTACGGAATAATCAAAAAATCCGGCATGAACAACGGCGAAACAGCCATCATCGACATCTACGAAGGCGAACTCACCACAACCGAAGGTCGCACACCACTCTACCGAGTAGCACTCACCGCCGACGGCACCGGCACTGCCGAGAAACACATCCTACTCCACCCCGGCACATGGACCGTCATCGAAAGCAAATGGAGCTGGACGTACAACGGCACCGCACAAAGCGCACAAAGCAACGACGTAAGGACAATCAGCGGCCAACCCGCAATCGTTCGAAGCCTCATCGATACATCGTCCCAAGCCCTGAGAACATTCTCATTCACAAACACAAAGAAAAACAATATTACCCCCAACTCCGAGGCAATAAAGCAAAACACATTCAAGTAACTTTAACAGTCTAACATTTTAACAGTCAAAATTCTAATAACATCCTAACCGCATTCTAATAACATTGACAGACATTCTAATAACAGTCTAACAGACATTCTAATCTAATTTCGCAAGAGCCTGCTTCCCCCGAAACAGGCTCTTAACCCAACTTTCACCCTTCTAGGTTGAGTTTTCTATGTGCGTCAGGCAGTTGGGCGTTACACCGTCGGCGGCTGTGTCCTACAAATTTTTATTTTCTGGATGTGGCTTCTTATCCCAAATATTCAGCGTAGCTCTTGTTTATTTAATATTTCCATATACTTATCATACGATATATGCTTGCCTCCCATTGATTTTAAATGTGGGGTCTCGAATTGACAATCAATAAATAGTCCACCTATACTATCAAGGGCCTTGGCTAAGTGTATCAAGGCTAACTTGGAAGCATTGGGGACTAACGAGAACATACTTTCTCCAAAGAAAGCATTACGTATAGCGACCCCGTATAAGCCTCCAACAAGTTTTGCATCTCTTTTGTCGGTAGATAAATTCTGTGGCTCCCAAACTTCAACACTGGCTGCATAGCCGAGTCGGTTCAATTCCGTATATGCTTCTATCATATTCGGTCCAAGCCATGCTCCATCTTGCTGATTGCGACCTTTCGCCGTGGAACAGCCTCGAATGACTCCATCAAAACTCTGATTGAAAGTAACAATATATTTGTTTTGACGTATTAATTGTTTCATCGAATGGCTAATGTGTATCTCTTTAGGAAATATGACATATCTGTCTAAAGGGCAATACCAAAGCGGTTCTTTTCTATAATGAAAAGAGAACCATGGGAAAAAGCCGTTACTATATGCCAACAGAAGACGGTCTGTCGATAAATCGCCCCCTACCGCAACAAGTCCGTCTTCCTCTCCCAAACGTGGATCCGGGAACCACAATTCGTCATCTAACCGATAAACTGCCATCTTTTATGTCGATTGTTATATTACCTCCTTTTTTCAGACTGCCGAACAATATCTCGCGCATCAGTAAGGGCTTAAGCTTTTGGGATATAACGCGGTCCAGCTCTCGTGCTCCGTATTCCGGAGTAAATCCTTCTTTCAATATGTATTCGAAAGCTTCGGGGCTAAGCGTCATATTCACTTGCTTTGTTTGCAATTTGGAATCAAGTTCTCTCAATTTCTTTTGCAATATCCGGATAGCCATTTGTTTATCCATATCATGGAAGACTACTGTACCGGACAAGCGATTCAGGAACTCCGGCTTGAAAGTCTTCTTTACTTGTTTCATCATTGCATCGCCACGACTAACATTACTATCGAAGCCGATAGAAGCCTGTGATGCATACTGTGCTCCGGCATTTGATGTCATTATCAGCACTACATTTCTGAAATCGGCATGTCGTCCCTTGTTATCCGTTAGTCTGGCATAGTCCATCACCTGAAGCAGAATGTTGTAGATGTCCTGATGTGCTTTTTCTATCTCGTCAAGAAGCAAAACGCAATTAGGATTCTTCCTTA
Organism: Bacteroidales bacterium; assembly: GCA_029224905.1. Classification (GTDB taxonomy): domain Bacteria; phylum Bacteroidota; class Bacteroidia; order Bacteroidales; family Muribaculaceae; genus Limisoma. The sequence goes on along the minus strand of JAQXVL010000138.1, from coordinate 20,728 downwards.
TAGCATCTGTCAACAAACCGCCATCTTCGTAACCTACATATCCAGCCGGCGAACCTATAAGTTTTGCAACTGCATGCTTTTCTATATATTCACTCATGTCGAAACGTTTCAGCGCGATACCCAGTTCTTTCGACAAGACTCGCGCAACCTCGGTCTTTCCTACGCCTGTAGGACCGACAAACAGCAAGGATGCCAATGGTTTGTTATCATCCAAAAGTCCCGCCCTCGACATTTGTACAGATTCTACGACTTGACGAATGGCTTCATCTTGCCCGTAAATCTGAGACAGCATCCGATCGGCAAGACTCTCTAATTGTTGATAATCTTCATCTTGGGCTTCAGACAGAGCATCTACCTTACAGGTCTTTGATAAGACATCGGCAATTTCTTTCTTTCCGACAATCTTAACAGCATCATCGATTTCCATTGCAGCACCTGCCTCGTCAATGAGGTCAATTGCCTTATCAGGCAGGAATCGGTCATTGATATGTTTGGCACTTGCTTCAACAGCAAAAGACACAGCCTCGTCGGTATACTTCACATCATGAAACTCCTCATAGCGCGGCTTTAACTGCATAATGATATTTTTCGTTTCATCAACAGACGGCTCAAGTATGTCAATTTGCTGAAAACGGCGTACGAGTCCTTTAGAACGAGAAAAATGGCGGTTGTATTCTTCGTAGGTTGTAGAGCCGATGAAACGAATCTTTCCTGATTCAAGATAAGGCTTGAGCATATTAGAAGCGTCCATCGAGCCTTCTCCGATTGCGCCGGCACCTACAAGCGTGTGTATTTCGTCAATATAGACAATGTTATTCTCACTCTCTTCTTGAATGCCATCCATTATTTGTTTAATTCGATTCTCAAAATCACCACGATATTGAGTTCCTGCCAAAAGAGTACCCATATCTAACTGATATATTTTACTACCTTTCAGCCTCTTGGGGACCTTGTTTTCCTCTATAAGCCTTACCAGCCCCCATACGAGGGCAGACTTTCCGACACCGGGTTCTCCGACATGAAGAGGATTGTTTTTATCACGGCGACAAAGCACCTGTATAGTGCGTTTTAGTTCAAGTTCTCTTCCTATAAGAGGGTTATATCCCTTATAATGTTCGTTCATGCAGGTAACCAATTTCCGCCATACAGATTCTCCCTTATTCTCCTCCTGCTCATCCTGAAACTTATCATCAAAGTCACAAAAGTCAATCAATTGACTCATAAAATCAGACTCCTTATCATTTAGACAATCCTTCAAGAGATAAGCCGCCCATGATTCTTCGAGTTTGAGAATTCCGGCTACTAAATGAGGAATATCTATCGACTCTACACCACTTGAAGCCACAACTTGGATTGCACTTTCTATAACCTCTCCCATTTGGACAGACACCATCGGCTCATACTCAATGCCTTCCGGAACAGCATCGACTAGCACAAGGAATTCTTCAACACGCTCAGCCAAGACCTGTGGACTAAAAAATATATTCAATGCAGCTTTGAAATTATCATCTTCTATCAATGCCGAAAGCAAATGCAATGGCATAAGGAACTCGTGCCTATAACTTTTACAGCATTCAAACGCATCATTCAGAATGCGCGATGCCCTTTCTGTTTGCTTTATCTCAGCCATACTACTAATTGTCTTCAGGTTCAACGGTAAGACGCAACGGGAATCCCTCTTCACGAGCCATCTTTGTGGCTTTTTTTACTTTAGAAACAGCAATGTCATAGGTATATATACCCACCACAGCTTTATTCGAATAGTGCACCTGCAGCATCAATGCTTCAGCATTTTCATCACTTAAATAAAAGACCTCCCTCAGCAGCTTCACCACAAAATCCATTGTAGTAAAGTCGTCATTGTGAATCAACACCTTGTAGCGACGCGGTTCCCTTATGTCGGTTTTCTGTCGCTCCCTGATATGAGATTGTTCTTGTGGCATATTTATGTATTTTGTTTTAATCTAAGTTTCGCAAGTATGAGATTCCGAAGATGAGGTCATAAAAAACAACATAGTTTCTTGCCTAATCGGCAGAAATTTAGTAATTTTAAGTACCACCCCAAACACAACCCAAACCCATGTCTAATACACAAAATTACACTATTCCTCTCTGATATCAAAACATTTTTCAAAAATTTTGATACGACAGCCACGGCCGGATACTGATTTTCGGGCGATTAGATGTGGGGCCGGGAATTTGGGTAACGCAGGGTAACGCATGACGAAAACAGGACGCTCTGTACGTCGCGGCGGTCTTCACGGGATGTTACATTTCATCGACCGGGACGTCAACAGATTAATGTTTTCGGAAAAATCTTATCCGGCTCAAAATTTGACTTACATTCCGCTTGAAAGCACGAACTCGTATCCGCCGATATGATGAAATCCTTCATAGCAGAACTCGGCAAGGCGTTCGGGCGCCGATAAGCGGTTTTCGATGATATAGCGAGTCATAGCGCCGCGGCACATCTTGGCATAAATCGTCACATTTTTCAGGCGTCCCCCCTCCTCTACTTTGAAGTCGGGCGACACGACAGTAAGACTCTTTTCCACACGCTTCCAATCGAACATCTTGCGAAATTCGTTACTCGCCAGATTGACAAGCACACCATCGTCGGCTTTAACCTTTGCGATAAACCAATCGGTGAGCAACGGCTTCCAATAGTCGAACAACGAGGCATACGACGTCACCGGCAGCGACACATTCCCCTCCAACCGATACGGATTAATAAGGTCGGTAGGTCGCAACAGTCCGTAGAGGAACGATGCGATAAAAAGATGCTCCGACGCATAACGAATGTCGTCGCTCGAAAGAGTCTGCGGCGATAGCTTGTTGAACACCATTCCGTCGTAAGCCATTACGGCGGGAGTAAGCGTAGCCTCTGCGTGCCACGACTGATAGCGCAAACGGTTTTCCGCCGCAATCTTTCTGCCGACGCCGAGAATCTCTTGCAATTCGTCGGTATCATACAGCGCCATCTGCTCGGCAATCATCGCCGCGTTGTCAACGAAGTGAGGCACACCGGCAACGACGTCACCACAAGCCTGCGGAGCAACCCGCATCGTCTTTGCGCAACCAATAAGAATCTGCATACAAATCAATTTATAGTCATAATTATCAACGCCGAAAAGGAGCCCTTTATTGCCTTCGACGACAAGAATTTCCGCCGGAAGTCAATCGCCGACACATCTATTGCGAGTGTAGTGTATTTTTCGTGAATGACAGGTCGCCGAAAGGCGGCTCTCTTAGTGTTTTAGATGGCTTTTCATCCCTTCTTAATAATAAGCAACACGACTCTTTCATTAAAAAACGATATTTAAAAAATTAGATAAAGCACTGATATACAACATCAAAGAATTTTCCGATTCTCGACCGAAAGGCTGCAATCCCTATCACACGGCAAAAATTTTGCCGATATTTAAGAATTAATAAGGTACGTGTGCTCGATTTTCGCTCACATTTGATATTATCTTTATGGCGGAAAACTGCAAATCAACGGAATACACATTATATATGCCCTTAAACATATAGTTTTCGGCATCTTAGTTAAAAACTATTTCGTAACTTTGTAGTTAAAACATAAACACCGCCTTAATCGGCAATACTATTTTTAACTTTCTTACTTATATGGCTCGTATATACGACAACATCGAACTAAAGTTTGAAAAAGGTCTTCAAGACATTATTACAAACACAGGCGTAAAGCGTGTGGATTTTTGCGTGGGCTATTTCAATCTTAGAGGCTGGAATTTAATATGTGAACAAGTTGACACTCTTGATGGGGACTTTATAGACGAGGATTTCCAAACTATGCCTGTTCATCGAACTTGCCGATTATTGATTGGTATGCACCAACCTGATGACGAACTTCTACATTGGCTATATTCAAACGAAGAACATATGCCCGACGATAAATTCGTCAGGACACAGAAATTGCTAATAGCAAAGAACTTCCGCCGTCAACTTTTGATTGGTCTGCCAACAAAAAGAGATGAATGGACTTTACGCCGCTTGTCGGCACAAATGAAAGCCGGCAAGGTCGTAGTTAAACTTTACGTTCGCGAGCCGCTTCACGCAAAGTTATATCTTGCTCATCGCCCGGATGATAATTTCAATAAGATACAGGCAATTCTCGGTAGTAGCAACCTTACTTATTCAGGACTGACTAAGCAAGGTGAACTTAACGCTGAATTTGCCGACAGCGATAATGCCAAGAAATTGGCTGATTGGTTTGATGACCGATGGAACGACAAATTCTGCATTGACATCACACAAGAATTAATTGAAATTATAGATACAAGTTGGGCGAGTGAGGAAATTATTCCGCCATATTATATTTATCTGAAAACCGCCTACCACCTTAGCCAAGAGGCACGGTCGGGCGTTAAAGAATTTACTTTATCGCCGGAATTCCGAAAAGAACTTTTCGATTTCCAACAGACCGCTGTTAAGATTGCCGCTCGACATCTTCGCAACGAGAAACGAGGCGGTGCAATGATTGGCGATGTGGTCGGTCTTGGTAAGACCATCACCGCTTGTGCCATTGCAAAACTCTATGAAACGACTTTTGCAAGCAGCACACTTATTATTTGCCCTGCGAACTTGCAGGATATGTGGAAAAAATATGCAGCGAAATACGACCTCAAAGTCGAAATTATGTCAATGGCTAAGCCAATCGACGTTGATAATGCCCGCTATTTCCGATTGATAATAATAGACGAAAGCCACAACTTACGCAATGGCGGAAGCGGCTCTCGCTATCGCAATATCAAGGCACTTGTAGAGCACCAGGACAGCAATGTACTTTTGCTCACTGCAACGCCATACAACAAAGATTTCCGCGACCTAAGTAACCAGTTACGTTTGTTCATCAAAGACGACCAAGACCTCGGTATTCGCCCCGAAGCGTATATTCGTAAACTCGGCGGCGAGCGTCAGTTTATGCAAAAGCACAGCGAAATATTCATTCGCAGTATCGCTGCTTTCGAGAAAAGCGATGAGATAGAGGACTGGAACGAACTTATGAAACTATTCCTCGTGCGTCGCACACGAACTTTCATAAAAGAGAATTATGCCAAGACTGATGCGGAAAACGGACGCAAATATTTGCTGTTCCCCGACGGTAGACGTTCATATTTCCCTGATAGAAAGCCATGTGCAATAAGATTTGTATCAAACGAGCAGTATGATAGGCTTTGCTCTGAGGATATGTTAGATTTGATTCAAAAACTCGAATTGCCACGTTACGGCTTGTCGCACTATATAAACGACAAGGCCAAGGACGAGGCTTCTACACTCGAAAAGCAGATTCTCGACAACCTTTCTCGTGCCGGACAAAGAATGATGGGTTTCGCCAAATCCACATTCTTTAAGCGTATCGATAGTAGCGGTTTCTCGTTCCTTCTCACGCTTTACCGCCACATTCTCCGTAATATGGTTTTCATTTACGCCCTCGACAATAAACTCAAACTTCCTATTGGCGATGAAAACAGCCTGCCTGATGAGTTCCTTGACGATGACGACCCTAACGGATTCGCACACAATGAAGGTATTCCTGCTATTTCGGAGGTCAATGGTGAGATAATAATTCCTACTGACCTCGATGTCTATAAACGTAAGGCTGAAGAACACTACAACATCATTTCATCAAAGAACAACATTTCGATGATTGACGGTAAATTCTTCAAGCGTACTCTCAAACAAAAACTCATAAAGGACTGCGAAACAATTCTGCAAATGATTAAACTTTGCGGGAATTGGATACCTAAAACCGACCAAAAACTCAACGAGCTGCAAAAGTTGCTTTGTGAAACTCACAAAGGAGAAAAGGTTGTGGTGTTTACGCAGTATTCCGACACGGCAAACTACATTTATCGCCAACTTGTAAAACGTGGCGTTAAGCAAATCGCAGTCGTTACCGGTGGCTCGGACAATCCAACCGCCATTGTCGAGAAATTCTCGCCAATAAGCAACGACAAACCGAATATGCCTGCCGATGAGCAATATCGCATCGTCATTGCTACCGATGTGCTTTCTGAAGGTCAAAACCTTCAGGACAGCCACATTATCGTGAATTTCGATTTGCCGTGGGCTATTATCCGACTTATTCAGCGTGCAGGTCGTGTGGACCGTATCGGGCAGAAAGCAAATGAAATCAGTTGCTATTCCTTCTTCCCAACAGACGGAGTAGAACAAATTATTTCGCTTCGCAAGCGTCTTAACGACCGCATAAACGCCAACGCTAACATCGTTGGCTCTGATGAAGTGTTCTTTGAGGGCAATGAAAAGAACCTCAAAGATATGTTCAACGAGAAAAGCGGAGTTCTCGACGAGGAAGAAGACGGCGACGTTGACCTTTCTTCACAGGCGTTCCAAATCTGGAAGAATGCTACCGATGCCAATCCGAAGCTCGCTCAAATCATTCCTGCTCTTAGCAATATGATTTACTCGACCAAATCGGTTACTGAACCGGCAAACGGAGGTGTTATTACCTACGCCAAGACATACAACGATTTCGACGTTCTTACTTGGCTAAGTCCGAGCGGTGAGATTATCAGCCAGTCGCAGAAACGCATCTTGCAAACTATGGCTTGCAGTGCCGACACTCCTGCGGCTATGCCCATCGATAATCACCACGAACTCGTCGGGGCTGCTGTCAAACGTGTACAGGAAGAAACCGCCAACACTTCTATTGGCGGTATGCTCGGCAACCGATTCAGCACTCGTTATCGCATTATCGACCTGCTCGAACATTACTACGAACGCGACACTAACATCTTCTTCTCTGCCGAACAGAAAGAAGACCTCAAATATGCTATCGACGACATTTATAACTACCCATTGCTCGAAACTTCAAAACTTGCTTTAGGACAAATGCTTCGCCGAAATCAAAACAACGATGAGATTGTGGAGTATGTGCTTGAGCTTCGCAAGGACGGCAATCTATGCCGACTCCCTGTTGATGACAACACCCACAAAGACCCATCAATTATTTGCTCACTTGGACTTCGTTATGATAAATAATTTGCCGTTATGATTAACAAACGCCAATTCTTATCCCTTATCAGTGAAGGCTCGTTCCGCGATCTTTTCGTTTCGGAACTCGGCTGGAACCGCTTTCGCGGTCAGGCTCAACTTCCGGCAATAACTGTCGATGAAGTGGACTACCGGTTCACAACAATAGCAGAACGCAACGGCTTTCAAATTCTTACTTGCTCTGTCGATGCCATTCCAACGAATAGCATCTGCAAGAAGATTGACACTAAACTTCGCCGTCAAGCCAACGACTATATTGCCATTTACCAACTTGCCGACACCGAACACCACCTTTGGGTTGTGCCGGTGAAAGCCAACGAGAAACGCGACCTCGTTCTCGTTGAATATGAAACCGCTGAAAAGGCTGATTTGCTTTACTCAAAAATCGAGGGCTTTTCTTTCAACCTTGGCGAAGATACAACTATCGTTGACCTTCGAGCCAAGGTGCAAGGTGCTTTCGCTGTGAACTCTGAAAAAATCACTAAAGATTTTTATGCCGGGTTCAAGAAAGAACACTCTGCTTTTGTCAAGTTTATTTCAGGCATCGATGATGACATAGCCGACAAGGACAACAAAAACAAGCATTGGTACACTTCCATCATGCTCAATCGCCTTATGTTCTGCTATTTCATACAGAAAAAAGGCTTTTTGGACCTTGATTTCGACTATCTGCGCCATAAGCTTGAATGGGTAAGAAAAGAACAGGGCGAAAACCGCTTCTTTAATTCATTCTATAAGGGTTTTCTTGTTCAACTTTTCCACGACGGACTGAACGCACCAGCCCACGATGCTGAATTTGAACGCATATACGGCAAAATTCCTTACCTCAACGGCGGAATGTTCGACACTCATATCCTTGAAGACCAATATCACGACATCGAGATTGACGACAACGCCTTTATCCGACTTTTCGACTTCTTCGACACTTGGCGTTGGCACCTCGATACTCGCATTACTGCCAGTGGCAAGGACATCAATCCCGATGTGCTTGGCTACATCTTCGAGCAGTATATCAACGACCGTGCTCAGATGGGTGCATACTACACCAAAGAGGACATCACGGAATACATAGGACGCAACTGCATCTTGCCTTTCCTTTTCGACAAGGTGCGCGAAAAGAACGCCGATGCGTTCAAGCCCGATGGCTTTGTGTGGAGCACGCTTCAGGGCAGCGGCGACCGCTATATCTTCGACGCTGTGAAGCGTGGCAGCGACCGCTTCGATGAAATTCCTGAAGAAGTGAGCCGTGGCATCATCACCGAGGCGATGCACCATGAGTATAGCGAAACGCCTGTGGGCGAGCTGCCTGCCGACCATATTCCGCTTGCCACGCTCCGCAGCGAGTGGAACAAGCCTACGCCGGAGCCTTGGGCGTTGCCTACCGAAATTTGGCGTGAAACTATCGAGCGACTGCAACGCTGCCAAAGCATTAAGGCTAAAATCGCTGCGGGCGATATCACCTCAATCAACGATTTTATCACCTACAACCTCGATATTCGCCTTTTTGCCACCGACTTGCTCGCCTCGGCTGACCGCCTATTCATCAAGCACTTCTACGATGCGCTGCAAAACGTGACGATTCTCGACCCAACTTGCGGCTCGGGCGCGTTCCTCTTTGCGGCTATGAATATCCTTGAACCGCTCTATGAGGCTTGCATCGAGCGTATGCAGGAGGAGCCGGATTATTTCAAGACTCAACTTGCCGAAATCAGCGACAAATACCGCTCGAATATCCAATACTTCATCTTCAAATCGATTATCCTCCGAAACCTCTATGGCGTGGATATTATGGTGGAAGCTACGGAAATTGCAAAACTCCGCCTGTTCTTGAAGATGGTGGCAGTGGTGGATGTGGACCGCCGACAACCCAACCTCGGACTTGACCCACTCCCGGACATAGACTTCAATATCCGATGCGGAAACACCCTCGTAGGCTATGCCAACGAGGAGCAACTTAATAAAGATTTGGAATTTGCCGGCGACATTCTTCAAGAACTTGCTAATCAGCAATTCAAAGAGGATATTAAGCAGGAAATGGAAAAGGTTGCAACCACGTTTGAACGATTCAAAGAGTTGCAACTCACACAAGATGTTAACCTTGCCGAATTTAAGCAAGCAAAGGCGGATTTGCGCTCGCGTTTGGCAAATCTCAATCGCTTGCTTAATCACAAACTATTCCTCTCTACTCACGTCAACGCTTCAGATGACGATATTTTCGCTTCCGCACTATATGCTTCATGGAAAGAATCACATCAGCCATTCCACTGGCTCGCCGAGTTCTATCAAATAATACATGGCAATGGCGGCTTCGATGTTATTATCGGTAATCCGCCGTATGTGGAATACTCAAAAGTGCGTAATGACTATCAGATTTCTAATTATGAAACTGTAACGTGCGGAAACTTATATGCTTGTGTTTATGAAAGGGCGAAATCCATCTCTCGTTTTGATATTTTTAGTGTAGGAATGATTGTACAACTCCCGATAGTATGTACTGATAGAATGAAAGTTGCACAAGGACTGCTTCTAAAAGATATGTCATGGCTATTTACATTTGATGATAGACCTGGGAAGTTGTTTGACGATCTTGAACACATACGAGCAACAATATTCATATCAAGACATCCAGGCATCGACAGTCTTTGTTTTTCGAGCAATTACAATAGATGGTATTCAAATTATAGGGAGGAACTATTCAATAATCTTAGAATAGCAAAAACAAAAAAAATTATAAATATTGATGCTATCCCAAAGTATGGTTATTTAATATTACCAACCATTATAAGCAAAATACTAAGAAATAGACCTCTGTCTTATGCCTTTTCAAATAATTCATTGAATAAGGTATATTTCCACAACGCCCCTCAATATTTTACTCGCGCTACAATTTTTCCTCCACATTTTTGGAATGAAAAAGATGGTGAAAAAGTGTCCGTTTCTGTAAAATCTATATGTACAAATGGAGAATCATCTCAAAAGGTGATTTGCAACCTGTTAAATAGTGGAATATTCTATTTGTGGTTTGTAATTATGTCAGATTGTCGTCATCTAAACATTCGAGAAATTTACAATTTCCCATTAGATTTACAAATGTTGAATGAGCGAAATAGTAAAAAGTTATCTCAACTTAATGATAATCTAATGTCTGATTATAAGGCTAATAAGATGACTAAAAGAACTTTTTATAAAGCAACTGGACATGTTGAATATGATGAATATTATCCCAAACTCTCCAAGCCAATAATCGATGAAATTGATAAGGTTCTTGCGGTGCATTATGGCTTCACTGATGAGGAACTTGACTTTATTATCAACTACGATATTAAATATCGTATGGGTGACGAACTGAACTCCGAAGAATGATTGAATACCTTGGCAATACCGAACTGATGAAATACCATAAGACGGCATTTTTCGCACCGGGAAAAATCTCGGTGGCATCGGTTATGCCAAGCTACGACTGGGCTACGGAGATGGCTCAAAGCGGTGAGTGCGTGATTAGTGGTTTCACTTCTCGCATCGAATGCGATGTATGGAATTTCCTTGCTCGAGGCTCGCAACCGATTATCGTGGTGCTCACACGCAGCAAATTCAAGGTAGTGCCTATGAAATACCGCCCGTTGCTTGATGCCGGGCGGCTGCTTATCATCTTCCTCGGCTACGGCTCACACCCCTGCCGGGAATATGCCGCCCGCCGAAACGAATACGTCGCTTCAATCGCCGACCGACTCGTATTCGCCTCAATCAATCCCGAAAGTTCTCTCTATCCAATTTACACAAAATATAAACAAAAATCTGTTCTAATAACAGAATAGGATTTTCAACATGGAAGATTTTAGATACTATGCAGACTGTTTTTCATCGCTTCATACGGCTATGAAGCTTGGCAAACCGGCTCCACACAAAGCATTGCTTTTGTTGTCGGTTATAGACCTTGTGAAACGTGGTATAATCACAGAAAACCAGATAGAACTGTCTGACGTTTTAGTAAAGACTTTTAATGCTAATGCAAAGAAATTCTATGCTAATTCACCTATATTCAAGCCAGAAGTAACTAAACATTATTTCCACATGCAACACGAACCATTTTGGAGTTCAGTCGTATCATCTGATTGTGTTGAGACTAATTTGGCTGCTTAATTTAGTGTTGAATATACCAGGAAGAAACCAACTTATTCGCTTAAAGGATTGAGAGAGCAATTCCGTTACGCGGAAATAGATAATGAACTTTTTGAATTACTGAAAGATGAAGATGCAAGAGCAAGATTAAGGTGATACTGATTAGTACCTACCTAAATAATCGCATAGACTTATTTATACCAATTGCAGCTCTACCAATATATGTTTCAATTCTTTCAGCACTGGCTTGTTAATTATTTTTGGGCGTTTCGGCTCCGCCGTCGGGGGCTATCGTTTTTCGGCGTTATTATGAGTTACTATCACCATGTTTTGGCGGCTAAAAGAAAAATAATTCATATCTTTGCAAAAACGAAATATTCTATCATCATGAAAAAAATTTTCTTTTTCCTCATTGCGATAGCTATGGCTATCGTTATTCACGCCCAAGAGCTGAAATACGACTGGGGCGTAGCAAACACTGTTGAGTCATACACTGTAGGACCTGGCATGAAATACACAAAGGTCATTTATCCACAAAAACCGGTTATCGTTTGGCTCGTTGAAGTTGACCTCACAAACCCATACGTGAAAATTGAGCAGGCACAGAGCCGTCACCAAGTGCCGGATGTCCTTCGATGGGATGTGATGACTCATTTCCGCGAAAATTCTCGCCCGGGTCACCAGGTAAAAGTCGCTTGGAACCACGACTTTTTCAGCTACGACGACGGTATTTGCATCGGACTCAACATCTGCGAAGGTGAAGTCACTTACACCAAATGGGGACGCTCCATCCTCGCTATCACCGACGAGGGAAAAGCGGAAGTTTTCTTACCTAACCTTAACTCTTTCATCACTACGCAAGACGGAACTAACGTCACCATCGACATCTATAACGCTCCCGCATCCGGAGTGAAAGCGGATTGCACGCTTTTCAACAGCCTCAACGGCACTCAACTATCTGCCGATGGCGACTATATCGCAATCAAGCCTCTCGACAAATGGAGAGTAAACGGAGACCCTATCAAATGTTTAGTCACAAATATATCTTCCACTCCTATACAGACCGCTGAAGACCAATACGTCATCTTCCTACAAGGTGGTAAGCGCGGCGCTCTTGAAGGGCATGTCGCTGTGGGCGAAACGCTCACCATAACGCAGACTTTTAACGCTCCCGGTTGGGGAAATGCTCCACAGAACATTCTCAACGCCTTTCACGGATATCCAAGCATAGTTCATGACGGCGTCCTGCACGACGGCGAGTTTAACAACTTTGAAAACGGCAGAGAATATGAGCTTTCAAGCCGTGTTATGGCTGGAATCTCGAAAGACAAAACTAAGCTTTATATCGCCACCACCGAGCTTTCAAACCAAAGCGCCGGAGTTGACTGTATTGAGCTATCCGCTTGGATGGTGGAGCGTGGTGCTTGGGATGTAGTCAACTTTGACAGCGGCGGTAGTGCAGCTATCGTTGTCGACGAAAAAATGCTCAACTTGCCCGGGCGTGGCTCTGTACGCCCTGTCGTTGATGCTGCGCTCGCTATCTCTCTCGCACCGGAAGACAAAAATATACACCACCTCACTTTCAGCCTCCCGTCAATTTCGCCAATGGTCATCTCCCGAACTCCTCTCCGCGTCATGTCTTTCAACCAATACGACGAAGTCTTAGACAGCGACCTGCAGGGATGCTCATTTACCGTTGAGCCGGAATCAATTGGATACGTCGATGACGATGCCATTTTTCACGCAGCCGAAGTCGCTGGTAGCGGAAAGATTATTGCACGCTACGCCGACTTCTCCGCTGAACTTGCTGTAAACACCATCGGAGTCTCTGAAGTGAAGCCTGATTTCTCTGCGCTCCTCGTCGACGACACACCAAGACAAATCAGCGGGATTTACGGCGTGATGGAAACAGGCAAAGTTGGCATTGATGTCGGCGCTATTGCCTGGACTTCATCGCCTGAAGGTTTTGTTGACATTACATCAGACGGTGTTATCACCGGTTTACAGAATGGCGAAACCACTGTCACCGGAAGCATTGGAGACGTAAGTTTCAGCTTCCCGGTCACTGTAGAAATAGTCCCTCAGCATTTTAAAGTCATTGAGCAATTTAGTAATATTGAAACCGGCAATTTCAAAGCTACTTTCTCCTCTGCAGTAAAAAACAGAGTAATTGATTATACCTCTATCCCTACTGGCTGGACAAGTGGTGTAAACATCAGCTTTGACCTAACTACCGGGCGTGGCACATACGTCAAATTCTCTCCTAAACAAACTTTATACTCGCTCCCCGAGGCATTGACTCTTAAGGTTTTTGACAGCCCTGATATCTTGAAAACAATCTCATTCCAGTTTATTGATGCAATGGGGAAGCTTTTTAGCTTCACTGCTGAAGACATGGAAGCCGGAAACAATGTGTATCGCGTCGACTTTAAGGAGAATGAAGAGGCTTTCGCCGTATATCGCTACCCCATTACTCTGCAGGCCATGACTCTATACCTCACCGGTGTTGCCGTTAATGGATGCAACCTCGCCATCGGAAACATGACCGCCATTTACCCCGGTTTTGCCGGTGTTGACATTATTGCTCCCGACTCGCATGCTCCGAATAAGCTTGATGCTAAGGTTCTTGGCGAGCAGATTGTCGTAAATCACTGTGAATCCGTAAAAAGCATCACCATCTTTAACTCTGCCGGAATTGCTGTAGCATCTGCCAAAACCAGTGGCGAGAGCTCTACGGTAATAGACGCAAAATGTCTTCCTTTAGGAATATATTTTGTCAAAGCATACGGTAATAATTCTTGCCAAACAGCTAAAATCTTGATAAAATAATTATTGCTGTCCGATAAAAATAGAAAATGAAATAAGAAGTCTCAATCGCTGAATTTATGCGGTTGAGATTTCTTTTTTTGAATTACAAGCCACCTGCTTTCAGAAAAGCGTTAATTGTGGAGGTGGATTTTCGTCTAAAATCACCATGCTTTCCCGGTCTTTTTCGGGATTGTTAAACAAACTATAGAAATCAACATAATACATCAGTGTAATCCGTATCATTGTAGCCAATCCTGAGAAACTCCAAGGTCGTTTCAATCGTTATTGCATTATCATTAACAGTAAATTTGCAATCAAGGCAACCCAAATTTGAATTTTAATGGCATTAGCACTTTCTCCATAGAATTGCGAGGTGTACCTTTGAAGCAAATATGTTATTAAACATTTTTGCTTTTCCAATAAAATGTTATACCTTTGGACATTAATTAAATGTAAATCACATGAAAAAATTATTAATCATTTCACTGCTTTCTATTTTAGGCATTGTTTTCTTGTCTGCAATATATGTTTTCGCAAAACCGATCCAAGACAAAGTCTCAAGTACACTTAATGAAAAAACAGAGTGGACATCTATTGGTCAAACCGAAGTTGTAGATACGGATAACGATGGTAATATACGTAATCAGTATAAACGTGAATTATTTGTAAAAGTTATAAATAACCAATTCTTTTACAGAATTGAAGATGGATATGGCTGTTACTATTCAATTTCCAAAAACAGAAATGACTTGGAGTATAATGCTTCTTATTTAAACTATAAGTTAAATGTTCCTCATTGGTAATTCGATTTATGAGATTCATAAAATATAGAACGGTATTTATAATTGTAATTACAGTAATAATGATAATTGCAATATCTATTTCCATATACCATAATAATATATCTTCATCCATTTCTCATGTCGAACAAGGCATAACTAATAATCATCCAGATAGTATATATTTCAGGAATTTAGATAATGAATGCTCAAATTTGACTAAAGCTGAATTGCTTAACCGTAAACGTTTTGCAGAAGAAGTTGTAAAAAAATTGGAGAGTAATATTAAATCAGACACCTTAAATCCCGAGGAAAGGCATGAAGCAATAATTACAAGAAATAATATACGTCGCGAAATGGATATTTATATAAAATATCTAAAATAATCAATTATAGAATAAAACTTTTTTATTTTTATGAAGAGGATAATTGCTATAACACTATTATTAATTTGTATTTGCTGTGCAATAAATGCAGAAACATTAATATTTAGAAATAATGTATTAGAAATTACTAATACATCACCAGATTGTAATTACGTAGGCAAGTCCGCAGTTGCATTATACAACAAAACCAATAATAAAATGCGTGTTACATATAAAGTAACAGGAAATATTTATTGTGTTTTAAATGGAAATTCTTATAATTTCAAGGATTGGGTATTAACTACCTATCTGGAACCAAATGATGTAAAGTGTAATTCTTTAATTGATTATAATGGTTTTAAAAATCCTTTATGGGATTTTTATCAAAATGAAATTAGACGATATAATAACAATCTTCCAGATGATAAGATCCGAGTTAATATATCAAAAGTTGAACTAGTCAATTATGGTATTGAGAAGGTCAATTATGAAACTAACTATTAGTAATACAAATTTGGTTTAACCGCGTCTTTTCGCGACCGCATAGGAGTCCATACCTTTGAGCATCAAAACTCAAAGATATGGACTCTTTAAATTATAATTCCGTTGAGACGCTGCCCGGCTATGAGTGCCGTACCGCGTTTACTCTCTACTCGTCAGCGGTCTTCAAAGAAGACGTTGTCATCTTGCCGGTCGTGATTGACGACACGCTTTCTTATATGCCGTGGGGAGGCGACAACAATATGCCGTTCGACATATTGAAACTCATCGAGGACGATGAGACGCTCTCCACGTGCCAAATGTTTAATGCAGAGGTGTGCTACGGGAACGGACTTGTGTACAAGCACCGTCCCTCCGCACAGGTTAGAGGTTATGGGTTATGGGTTAGAGGTTAGAGAAGAAATACGAGATGAATTTCTCAGTGTATTGCCCTTAAAAACAAACACGCTAATTTATTGAAAATTAGCGTGTTGTGGCGGAGTGAGGGAGATTCGAACCCCCGATACGCTTTTGACGTATACACGCTTTCCAGGAATTGTTAAATATTTGTAAATACTTGTGGCTGAGAGTGATGCAAATGCCGATTTTTAACTTAACAAGGTATTTGCATACCGATTATATTGTAACTTTTTTATTGCATACTTTACCCCTTTTGTCCGGCTTCACTGAAGTTGCGAACAAGGGGCATTATGAAGTCGAGCATCTCCTTTCTTTCGTTGGCAAGATGCTCCATTGCCTCCAGTTTTGTTTCGAGTTCCTTTATTCTTAGAAGGAGCTTTGTGTTTGCTGTTCCGAGATTAAGGTCACGACCTGCAATGTTGGAATCCTTGTTTCCAATGCTCATCACAGCTACGTCGCTACCATCGAAGAAGATAGCAGGTTTTACGCCAATCATTTGAGCAATCTGCTCAATGTAGCTTACTCTTGCGTCAGTTTTGCCGTTCAAAATCGCATCAAGAGTATTCCGTGAAATGCCAAGACCTTGCGCAATTTCACGTTTTGTTAAATTTGACGAACCAACGCTTTGACTTAACAAATTATAATCCATTTAGTTATTCTTTATTTCGTGAAGATTGATATGTTAAAAAGTTAAATGTATTGAGCAATTAGTGTTTTATAATTGAGCACAAATACGTAACTTTGCACCACAAAGTTAGTAAATAAATACATAATATACAAATAAATACAACGAAAAATGACTAATCAGGTTGATTACAGAATGTCAAAATTGCAAATACTTCGCCGTCTCGAAATTGGACAGCGAGCAATTTTCCCCGTTGAAGAACGCGCTACGATACGCACTTATTGCAGCGAATTTGGGCTCGCATGGAAGCGCAAGTTTACAACTGAAACTGACCGCACCACTCGCTCAGTGGTCGTTACACGTGTGAAATAATTATGGTTACTTCTGCTGAACCTAATGTTGTCGCCACTTACAAGTATTCCATTGCGGAAACAGCCACTCTGCTCGGAATACACCGACACACATTGCGTAAATACACTGAGATGAATATGATTAAGTGTGGCTTCCGTCGCACTTCCGGAAGTAAGGCTCAAAAATTCTATTACGGCAATGAAATCCTTCGTTTCTGGAAATCACACTTATAATTCACTGTTAGAATGGCTGGTTTCATTAAGATACCTCGTGATATTCAAGACTCTTGGGTGTGGGACAACCCTCGCAGATATTGGATGTGGAGTAAACTGCTCTTTATGGCTGCTTACGAGGACGGCACAACATACGTCGGAAACACTAAAATCCACTACCGCCCGGGGCAAATTGTTTCCACGTTCTCCAACTTAATGAACAAGCTACGCATATCTAACCGGGCTCTCCACAATTTTCTTGACATACTCCAAGAAAATGGAACGATTGCGGTTAGAATGACTCCCAAATATACAGTGATAACAATACTTGACGACATCAAAATTGTCAACAAAGATGAAGTAAAATCGCAGCGAAAATCAAAATCGCCGCATCAAAATTCTAATCCGATTAAAGAAGTAGAAGAAGAAAAAAATAAAGACGAAATAAATAATTCTACTCTCACCGCGCGAGAAAAATTATTTATTGATGAAGTAAAAAATTCTGATTCTTTCTTTGAACAGACAGCGGAATCGCTTTCGTGCAATATTGACGTTTTGAAGTCTTACTTCAACGATTTTGCCAACGAAATGATAATTACTCAAAAAACGCACTCTGATAGTGCTGATTTCAGAAGGCACTTCTTCAACTGGGTGAAAATAATACTTGAACGAAATGGAAGAACAAGACAAAAAGCCGGCGTCGATAAATATGAAGCGCGTCGCGGAACTGGAGTCAGTGCTAAGACGGCAGATGACTTTCAAGAGTCGTTTTAGGTTCAATATGTCGGCAGACGATGCCGTCACTCTGCTCACGGCGTTCTATAAAATCGAAGTGGAAAGCCGGCTGCGGCAGTTCAAATTTGACGCAAACACTCAAAAGAGCCTTTTGCAACTCGCCGAATATCTCACGTCGGAAGCCCCTCGCTTCGGCATTATGCTGTCGGGAACGTGCGGCAACGGCAAGACGACGCTTATGTACGCTTTTCAACAAGCATTGAACCATCTTGCCTATCATAAGCACTTCTCGTTTATGGACGAGTATTTCAAGCCTCGTATGCGAATTGTTCACGCTTGCGAGATTACAGACCTCGCCCACGACGTAGAAGCATTTAGAGACCTTAAAAGGCTCTCAATGCTCGGCATCGACGACCTCGGCACAGAGCCTGCCGAAATCGTGGATTATGGCAATCCAATCTACCCTGTCGTGAGGCTCATCGAGCACCGCTACGAATCACAGTCGTTCACGTTCATCACGACTAACCTCACGCCCTCTGAAATTCGCAAGAAGTATGGTAACCGTATCGCTGACCGTTTCAACGAGATGCTACACGTCATCGTCTTTCAAGATGTAACATATCGTCGGTAACTTTACACTATGAGTAATGACCCTTACTACATATACCTCGACCTTGACCCTTATCTTGCACAATGGTTTGTGCATGATTCGGGCGGCACTCAGCCGGTGGAACTTCGCAAGCTCTCCACCGAGCGGAGAATACTCGAAGTGTTTCTCCAAAAACTGCCGCCGGGGGCTAAGCCGGACTTGAAAGACGACAGCAAAATCGAGATTGTAATCCCGGTAAGTCGCACCAAGCCTCCGAAATGCTATAACTATTTGCCTCGTCGGGCAAAAGAGGAACTTAAACGGTGCATTCGTAGCCGCTTTGTAATTCAGTTATGGAATGACTTACACTATCACGGCTACATCGGTCGCCGTCGTGACAATCTCATTTATGCTTGGATGGACGCTCACGGCATCGAATTGACAGAAACTAACTGGAACACCATTGCCAAAATATACATCAGGCAATATAAAAACTACCTACAAAGGGAACAATACAAGAAAAAACAAAAAAATAGCCCAAAATAGTGGTTGATTTCCCCCTCCTATTTTGGAAGAGTATGTAACACTTTTTTTTAACAATTCATGAGAACTACGAAACAAATATTACCGGGTGTAAAGGAGATTGGCTGGGTGCGGTGCGAGCACCTTGTGAATGACATCGCTCTGCGTGGCATCTCGATGATGCCGGTGCCTATACTCACCGACATTCACAATGTGCCGTTCTTCGATGAACCGACTTGCGAGTGTGTCACGGAGAACGACGGCGGCAACCGAACGGACACGGCGAAACTGAAGTTCGCCTCGGAGGACCTGCTGCCGCTCAAAGAGCACCTTGCTTTCGTCGTTACCGCCATAGACGGTAACTCCTACATCATCGGTGCTCGTGAAACGCCGTTCCCGGTGGTCAAACTCACCATCTCGTTCGGCAATACCGACGGCGACGGTGCCGGATTCATCTACGAAATCACGCACAAGGCGATTAAATCGCTCGTGCCGTGCCATAAATAACTCCAGTATCAACAATTCAAAACTTTACCAGTATGGAAGAAAAAGAGAAAACAGCACTCGTCCATGACGCTGAAGCCGTTGTGGACTTGGAGTTCCCGACGGAACACGTTATAACGGTATTCACCAAGTTCATTGAACACTTCTTCAATGACAAAGATTTCTACGGTGAAACTTCGGTTCAAATCAGCAAACGCAGATTTAATGACGATATGTGCGAACTCACCATATCGTTAGGCAGAGCAACAACACAACAGATTTACCACAGTTGAGCAACTCCATAATAAACACTCAATCCCAGTGTCATAAGTAAGAAAGATTGATATGGTTAGCCGTCGGTTCTTGATGAATAGACGGCTTTTTCGTATTCAGAGCTGCCTTTCTGCGACACCTTTCCTGTTGTTGTGATTGATAAAGCGGAAAGTGTGGCCGTTGCCGTGCAGTCATTCATTGTCGCAGCCGTGGCTTTGTAGTCGAAGCGATTTGCCTATCGCTTTTCGTGGAACGGTCATATTCTCGGCTACGTTTTCCTCGCTGACCGCTTCGCCGCTCTCCGTTGTGGCAGCCCTCACTCGTTCTTTTTGCCCCTTTGTGCCGATGATGCAGTCCACGCTGTCGAATAACTCCGCACAAGTATCTCTTACTGCCGCACCTCGCCGAAGCGTCGCACCATTGGGAACGTCCTCTCCGTCCTGCAAGCGGCTTCCTCATCGGCTTTGCGTTGCAGTGAAGTTTGGTGTCTGAGTCTGCGAGTGTGGTAAGGCCTAAGCCCTAAAGCATCTGCCGTCCACCGCTTTGCCTTCTGTGCCGCGATGCAGGGATTTCAACCGCTTTTTTATTGCGTCAATGGTGTTTCGGACGGCTCCAAGTGGAACGTGCGCCACGCTCAGCCTATTGTCTGCATCACCTTTTGTCCTCTTTCGCCTCTCGTTTTGACCCTGCGGGTTTTCATTCGCTAAATTTTATTTTACGCCGCAAAGTTATGGCATACCGCGGAACAGCAAGGGCAAGTTTGCACTCCGTGTTCCTCGCCGTTTCGGTACCCTGCAACGACGCAATCACCCTTGCTTTTGCGGCAATCCGCTCACAATGCCATTTTGTGGCAGTGTAAAATTTAAAATTTTAAGCAAATGAAAAGTACAACTCAAAACATCAAGGCTATCAGATTACAATTCGGCGAC
>JAQXVL010000137.1 GCA_029224905.1 Bacteroidales bacterium | reverse complement strand
TGCTGTAGCGTGCAAATATGCGATCACTACCGAGCATCTCCGAAGCTCGTGATGTATGGGGGCTTCGTTCCCTAAGATAATCATCTCCGATGCTGACCGTGAGTTAACCAAGTGCCGCAAGCTCTTCGAGCTAGCATCTTGACGGTAACAATAGGTAAAAGGTAAGAGGTAAAAGTAGACGATGTGTCCCGATAAATACCACCCACGCCTGCTCGGTCGCACCGAGGCGCGACCCTACTGTGTTTATTGCCAGCTGTTTAGGTGTCTGATTAAACTCCACATGCCTGCTCGGTCGCACCAAGGCGCGACCCTACTGTGTTTATTGCCAGCTGTTTAGGTGTCTGATTAAACTCCACACGCCTACCCGGTCGCACCGTGGCGCGACCCTACGTTTGTGACGTAATCCATTGGAAATTAACATCATACATCTTCGTGTAACCCTGCGGAAGGTCAGTCCTCTTGTATGCCATTGGTTTATGATTATTTCAACGAAATAGGGCGTACCTTATTGATACGCCCTATTGTGGTTGGGTTGAGTCGTTTCGAAGCGTTATCGAACTATCACTTTCTTTCGGTTTACGATGTGGATTCCGGCGTTGAGGGGCACGAATGTCGAGCCTTCGATGTCGATTTGGCGAAGTTTTGCGCCCATGATGTTGTAGATGGCGAACGATTGACGTTGGTTGCTGCGGATTGTCACACCGCCGACTGTGCCGGTGACGATGAACGAGTCGTCGCCATTGGGCTTGATGGTTTCGACATCGCTTGTTTTTCCGTCGTAGACTTTCAATCGGCGGATTTTTACTTCTTGCCCGACTTTGTCGCCGAGGTCTATGCGGAGGAGGTCGCCGGCGTTACCCCAGCCGTATGCGTCGCGCATGTCGGCGATGTCGATGATTACGGGCGTCCATTCGCTTCTTTGCGGCATTGCTCCGGCAAACTGCTTGCTGCGGGTCTGCGATTCGGGGAAGAGGAAGAAGAGCTCGAGCGGCTCGATGTCGGTCGTTGCGGTGTATTCGAAATAGAGTTTCGTCGCGTCGCTGTTGAGGTTCTTCGTCAATGGGTTAGTGCGCACGAACGGGTCGTTGCCGATGCTGTACGCCGTCCAGCTAAGGTATGCCAAATCTTGACCGAAGCTGCTGCTTGTTTCGGGGTCGGTGTCGCGGTTGAGGCAGAGATGGTTCATGCCAACGTTGTCGAGCGTGAGGTCTTCCGACGAGGTGAATTCGCCCTTGTTGATGCAGAGGTTACGGATTTTGAAGGTAACGCCCGACTGCGAGCCCGGGTCGAGACGGAGATAGTCGCCTGCGTATCCCCAGCCGTGAGTTTTGCGAAGTTGCTCGATGTTGAATGCCACTTTCGTCCATTGGTTGGCAGCGGGAAGGCTGCCGAAAGAGAGGCTGCGTTGTTCGCGAGCGGGTTCGACGAAGTATGCCTTGAAGTCGTTGATGTTTGCCGTCGATTGATATTCGAACATAAGCGTGTTTGCGTCGTCGTCGAGGTTCACCGAGAGTTCGTTGGTGTAGCAGAACGGGTCGCCTCCGGTAGCGGTTACGATGGTAGTCACGCCGGTTGTCGGCTCGCCGGTGACGGTGCATTGGTTTGCGCCGTCGGCTTTTATGCTGAGTCGGTCGTAGCCCTGGCGGAGTCCGTTGTTCATGCAGAGGTGACGGATTTTCATATTGTTGCCTGCTGCTGAGCCGAAGTCGATGCGGAGGGTTGTTCCGGCGTCGCCCCAGCCGTATTGTTTGCGGAGTGGCGCCATGTTGATGTAGACGCGTTTCCAATCGGTAGAAGCTTTCAGGGGCACCGAGATACTCCTGTCGCCGTAGAACAAGCCGTTGGTGGAGATGAACACCTCCATATTGATGTCGTTGTCGAGTTTATACTCGAAAGTGAGCGAGTTGGAGTTGTCCGACAGGTCGAAACTTTTTGGTAAGGTTTCCATATGCGAGTCGCCGCCGGTAGTGTTGATAGAGTAGACTTGGTAGTAGTCGTCGAACGAGCATGTGCAGTCGTTGGCTGACGTTAGGTCGAACTCGAGGAGGTAACTGCTGCTGCCGTTAGAGGCGACGCCGTGGTGGATTTCTTCCCAATTGTTGATGCCGATAACCGACAGATATTGGTTGAACACGTTGTCTTCGTTGGCTGTTCCGGCGGCTTGCCAAACGTACCAAGCGGGTTTGGGCGCATAGTTGCTGTAGCGCAAGCCGAGTTTCAAACCGCCTTCGGTGGGGTCGTCGCGCCAGTTGTGCCAGAGGGCGGCATCGACGCCGGCGTTGCGGACAATCTTTTTCCACGCCCAA
Source organism: Bacteroidales bacterium (assembly GCA_029224905.1). GTDB lineage: Bacteria > Bacteroidota > Bacteroidia > Bacteroidales > Muribaculaceae > Limisoma. Next base: position 5,620 of record JAQXVL010000137.1, on the reverse strand, counting down.
GCGGCACCGGCAGCCTGTACGTTGAGGTAGTAACTGCTGTTGTCTATCGCGTTTACGCCGTTTTCGGAGAAGAAGAGCATACGTTTTTCTTTGCCTTTGTAGTAGTGTTCGCGGCGCAGCATCCAGTCGGAAATGACTTCAATGTTTTTGAAGGTGCAGAAACCCGAGTTTTCGGAGTAGGTTGCTTCGGTGTCGTCTCTCCAGAACACCGGTTTTTGGAAACTTTGAGGATATACGTGAGCTGCGATGCCCCAGCGGTAGTCGCCTTCAACGTTGCTGTAGACGAGCATGTTGTCAATCATGTTCTTTGCGGGGAATCCGGCGTCGCCCGTGTCGGGAGTGCGGGTATTCCAGCTTGAGGTGAACGAGCCGAGGACGTATGCGTTTTGGTCGTATTGGCGGACGATGTTCGAGACGAGTCGCAACGATTTTTCGTAGGTGTCGACGTAGCGAGTCTGCGGCTGTTTGCCCATGTTGGTCCAAACGAGGTTTTGGTCGGTTTCGTTGTGCATAATCCAGTGGTGGATGCGGCCGTATTGGCTTTGCGAATAGCGGTTGGCGAGGAAGTCGATGGTAGCTGCGTAGACCTCGGTTCCGTAGATGTTAGTGACGTCGGGCATCGAGAAAAGACCGTCGCTTGTCAGTTCGGGATGGCTGAGCGCCGTTGCATATTCTTGCTCGCCGCCGCCGGGGTGAACGAGAAGGATGGCAGCGACGACAATGCCTTTTTCCTGACATTTTTTGAGCGTTTTGTCGAGGCTCGCGAGGGTTGAGGCGTTAAGGTAGTAGGTTTTTCCGCCGTATACGAATGTTTCGTTAGCAGCCGTTCCGGTGCATTCGACGAGCGTGTTGAGCACGATGTTGAATGTCACCCAACTGAGACCCAAGTCGTCGAATTCCGTCATATATTCTTCGCTCGGCATGCCGAGACCTTTCTTTGTTTTGAGTAGACCCGGTTCGGCGTGGCGAATTGCGTAAACTTCGTCGGCGTAGTGTGCGTGCGAAAGCAGTTTTGCGTTGCTGTCGATGATAGCCCATTTGCTGAGGAGTCGGTCGTATTCGAATCCGGCAATTTGCGAGTATCGGTCGACGGTGACTTCGAACGAGCCTGCGGGGAGTTCGCCGAGGTCTTCGTAGTCGGACATTTCGAAGGTGTTGCCGTAGGCGGTCACTCCGGCGAGACGGCAGTTCGGTCCGGTAGTTGTTCCGCTGACAATCACTTTGTCTTGAGTCACTTCGACGTTAGTCACTTTCGCGGCGAAGTCGGCGGCGAGGTAACTCTCGATGGCGCGTGCTTGGCTTTGCTTGGTGGCTTCGCTCACTTCGGTGTGGCCGTAGATACCGAGGCCTTTGATTTTGATTGTTATGCCGCTATTTCCGCCGAAGTCCATGCGGAGTTTGCTGCCCAGTTTGCCCCAATCAAACTTGCTGCGGTAGGTTGCGAGGTTGATTGACACAAACTTCCAGTCGGTCGATTTTGTCAGCAGACCCTTGAATTGCGCGGAGCGGCTTTCGCTTTCCGGATCGCGGAAAAAGAGTTGCAGGTGGTCGACGTCAGCCGATGCTTGGTAGTAGAATTCGAGGCGCACGTCTTTGAAGTGCATGTCGGCGCCGATTGAATTCGTGGTGATGTGCGGGTCGGTTCCGGTGGTTACGATTTGGACGTATTCAGAGGTGGAACTGTAGTTCAAGTCCACCTTTGTCGACGTGTCGAACGTCAACCAAGTGTTTGCTTCGGCAACTAATGACAATGATAATGCAAATGCCGAAAGTAGAAGATTGCGAATGTTCATAGATAGTATAATGTTATGCAGGTTAAAAGAGCCCCCCCGTTATTGTGTTAAACATTCGGGCGTGGCTCTTGTTTAGTGGTAATCATTCAGATTATAACATCTTGATAGCTTTCGTGGTTTTGGGAGTTATCACTTTGATGATTTGCATGCGTCGGCTGAGCGGCAGGGTAGTCGAGCCGTTGAAGTGATAGCGACCGATGACGGCTCCGGTCAGGCTGTAGACGAAGATGTCGGTAGGTTCGCCGGTCGCGATTTCGACAGTTGAGTTGTCGATTCGGCGTACGACAATCGACGAAGCGTCGGTGCGCTCTTGCATTTCGACGTCGCCGACGATTTCAACGCCGTTCGACGATACTTTCGAGCCTTTGTAGCGGTAGTTGAATCGACCGTTGGGGGCTGCGTCGCCTTTGTCGATAAAGTCGAGCACGTCGGGGTTTGCGGGGATGTTGTCAGCCCACTTGAAGTCGAAATCGACGTCGCCGCTAAGTCCGGCGAGCGATTTTTCGATGGCGAAGTAGAGAGCGTTGCCTTCGAGGGTGTAGCGCAGGCTGCAAACCTTCGACCAGCAGTAGCGGTTGCCTTCGTTGCGCATTAGGCAGTAGTCGCCGTTGTGCTTCATCACGGCGTAGTCGTAGCCCGACCAGCCGGTAGAGTAGTTGCAGTCGCTGTTGATGAGTAGCGTCATCCAGTTGTCGGAGGTTTCGAAGTCGGAGATGGCGTCGACGGTTTCGACGTAGAACGAAACGTAGTTTTTGTCCTTAGCGACCTTGGCGAGTTTGATGTCGTTACGGCCTGTAGCGTTGGTCATAGGTGCCACTTTCTGGAAACCGAGCGTGCTACGGTGGAGGATGTCGCCGATGTCGTCGCGGAATTCGGGATAGACGTCGTCCCAGTCGGCACGGTCGTGCCAGTGCTGAATGGATTTGGCAGCGGAGGGCGTGGGGATTGTGCGTGCACCTTTATACTTACGAACGTGCGACACGAGTTGCATGTAGTAGTTGTCGCGGATGAGCGGGTGCGTGCTGGGCTCGATGTCGCGGTTGAACTCTGCGCTGTAGAGGTCGACGAAATACGATTCGCCGTAGGTGCGCGAGCCGCCCGGGCGTACATAACTTAGTTCATTCGAGTTTCTTATAATGAAACGGGAAGCCATCCATTCGTTGAATTGGGTAACCATCACCATCGGTGGGTTTACGGCGTGAGCGCGGCTCCATTGCTCTTCGAAGTAGAGACCTTTTGGGGTGTCGGAGCAGACGGCGTATTGGTTATACGACGGTTGGCTGCCGCTGTGGTAACTCTTGCCGATTTTCGAGTAAGCGTGTTGCGATGTCGAAACGGAGATTTGTTCGTTGATGCGGTTTCCGTTTCCGTCATATCCCCATCCGATTCGTTGCGGATAGTATTCGAGCCAACCCCAGTTGTTTGCTTCGTCAGCCATCCACGCCCAAGTGTGGCGCATGGTGAAGTGATTTTTGATGCTGAGTTCGAGGTCGGAAAGGGCATCGGCGTCGACGAGCATAAGGGGTTTGCCTTGGTAGTAGTACCAGTATTTTTTGTTTTCGGGGTTCGCGTAGAAGTTGTTGTAGAGGTGACGAACGACGTTTGTTGCTCCGGCGTTGATTGTGTAGCATAGTTTGGGCGAACGGAGTCCGACAGCGGTACGTGCGTCGATGATTCGCATAAGCATGCGGACAGCATCGTCGTAGGTCACGGCGTTAGTAACGTCGAAGAAGAGAAGGTCGATACCGGCATCGACGAGCATCTGGAGGTGTTTGTCGATGACGAATTGGTCGTTGTTTTCGTAGTAGCCGAGCCATGGGCGACCCCACCAGTGCGGTTTACCTTCGGCGCCGAATTGCGGGTTCGACGGGTTTGCTTCGAGGATTTCGGTGACGTCGTAGATTGGGTCGCCTTCCGTTCCGTGAGGGCCGTTGCTGAGGTAGTAGAACATGCCGACTGTGCGGTCGGAGTGTGGCGTGTCGACGCCGGTATCCGACGAAGCGACGGTGCGGTTGAGTTCGTCGACGGCAACCCATGTGTCGCTATAAGTGTCCCACGCCTCGTTGCTTACGGTAGCGGCGCGCGAGCAGGTGATTGTGCGGCTGACCATATCGACGGTGATGTCCCATGTTCCGGTGGAAATTCGGAAGAAGTTTTCCTTGCTTGAGCCGTTTGCGCCGAGGTTGTAGGAGGCGCCGTCGTTGATGAGCGTATTGGCAGACGATGAGCCGATGCGGTTGGAAGCAATAGCGTTCCAGTCTGTTTGGGATGTAGCGAGTCCGCTGTTGTAGCAGAGCCCGAAGTTATGTAGTGCGCTTCCGGCGGTGTTCCAGAAGTGAACGCGAGCCGTGTAGGTTTTGCCGTCGGTGGATGTCATCGCGATACCTTTGTCGGGGCGGAAACCGATTTGCTGTGCGGGGTCTTCGTTGTCGCCGTCGAGCCCCATTTCGCCGAGAATCCAGAGTCGCGGAGCTCCCGAGCAACGGATTGTGCGATTTGCCATATTGACTTCAACGCGGTAAGCGCCGGTGGGTGCTTGGAAGAAGTTCTCTTTGCTGGTTTGAGTTGCGCCGAGCGGGTAGGTTGTGCCCGAAGATATTTTTACGTTGCCCGACTGCGCACCGATGCGGTAAGCGGCGATTTCGTCCCAAGCGGCGGCACTCGAAGCCAATGCGCGCTTTGTGCAGAGTCCGAAGTTGTGGGTTGCGTTTGCGCCTGCCTTATCCCAAAAATAGACGTCGGCATAGTAGTTTACGCCGTCGGTCGAGGTCATGCGAATACCCTTGTCGGGACGGTATCCCACTTGGCTGTCAGGATTTTGACTAAGTCCGTCGAGCCCCATTTCGCCGAGTAGCCAGAGCGGTTCGATGCGCGTCAGGCGGATTGTGTTGCCTTCGAGATCGACAACGATGTGGTATGTACCTTTGTCGACAACGAAGAAGTTTTCTTTGCTGGTTTGAACGGCGCCGAGCTGATAGGTTGTGCCCGACGTGATTTTCGTGTTGGCGGCGGTGGCACCGATGCGGTATGGGTTGATGCTTTCCCAGTCGCCGGTGTTGTTAGCCAATCCGTACGATTTGCAGAGTCCGAAGTTGCTTGTTGCCGAGCCGTCGGATTTCCAGAAGTGAACGGTGGCGTAGTAGTATCTGCCGTCGTTGGTAGAGAATTTGATGCCTTTGTCGGGACGGTAAGTTATCTGATAGTTAGCGTTTTCGGCGTCACCGTCGAGCCCTACTTCGCCGAGGAGCCAGAGGGTAGGTACATTCGCGAGGTCGCGGTCGGCGCTTTCGAGCGACAGGGTTCGATTTTCGATGTTGAGGTTGATGTTATATGTTCCGGTGGGCGCTTTGAAGTGGTTTTCCTTCGACGTGGCAAGAGCGCCTACGGAGTATGTTTTGCCGGGCTCGATGGGAGTTACGCCCGAAACGGCGGCAAAGCGGTAGGCAGCTATTTCGTCCCACGACGAGCCTAATTTGTTGCGTTGGAGGAAACCGAAGTTGTGCGTAGCATTGCCTCCGGCGTTCCAGAAGTGTACGTTAGCGTGGTAGTTAACGCCGTCGGTCGATGTCATACGGATACCACGGTTGTAGGCATAGCCGGTGGCGAAACCGCTTGTTTCGTTGTCGCCGTCGAGCCCCATTTCGCCGAGAAGCCAGATTGTTCCTATCTTCTTGCAGGTAAGTGTTTTAGCGCTGAGGTTCAGGCTGAGGAAGTAAGTGCCTGTTTGCGCCGTGAACGCATTTTCGCGGGAGTCGCCTTGCGCGCCGATTTCGAACGTTCCGCCGGAGCCGATAGCCGTGTTGCCCGACTTAGCGCCGATGCGGTAG
>JAQXVL010000136.1 GCA_029224905.1 Bacteroidales bacterium | reverse complement strand
AGAAAGGTGGGAGTCTTGGAAAGCATTAATACGAGCATATACCGCAACGGGTGAAAGGTTAAGTTTCTTTGTTGATCCTATCAATGGGACTGTTACTGACGAAACAAGTGATGTTTTCAGACTTAGATAGTATTCGTAGTCTGAAAACCCTATAAAACACTGAATGGGCAAACCAATGTTTACCCACTCAGTGTTGCTAAATTGTTGAATATCAGCAACAGTTTATGATTGCCGATACTTAGTATTCATCTTCGTTGAAGAAGAAATCGTCTTTGCTGGGATAGTCAGGCCAGATGTCTTCGATGCATTCGTAAACGTCACCTTCGTCTTCTATCTCTTGAAGGTTTTCTATCACTTCGAGCGGTGCGCCTGAGCGTACTGCATAGTCGATAAGCTCCTCCTTGGTTGCGGGCCAGGGCGCATCCTCAAGTTTTGATGCTAATTCAAGTGTCCAATACATAATCTGTCAAGTTTTTGCTGTCCTAAAAAATTTTGCGCAAAAATACAATATAAATTGCTATTTACAATCTTTATCCCAAAAAATTTCTTCAATTTGATTATGAATATTGTTAAATCTCGCTAAAACGAAGAAAAAGTCACTCAAACGGTTCAAATATTTGACAACATTTGGGTCGATTTTCACCCCGGAGTGTTCCAAACTTATCACTCGTCGCTCGCACCGACGGCACACCGAACGGCAGACGTGACTCATCGACGAAATTCGGCTACCTCCCGGCAAGACGAACCGTCGCAGCGGCGGCAGCTCCGAGTCGAGCAAGTCGATAAAATGCTCAAGCCGGCTCACATCTTCCTCGTCCAAGCCGAAACAGCTGTCGGCGCCTTCCGTAGCGAGATAGCCGCCGATGTTGAAAAGCTTGTTCTGCACAATGCGCAGAACAGCCTTCGTCTCGCCGGGCACGTTATGCAGATTGTCGAGCAAGCCGATAAACGAGTTGAGTTCGTCGACCGTACCGTAAGCCTCAAGGCGCACATCGTCTTTCGCCACACGTTGTCCGCTCGCGAGCGACGTCTGTCCGCCATCGCCGGTTGCCGTATAGACATTACTTTTCTTTATCATAAGCGTTAGTTTTTGAGGGTTTTCAGATAGTCGACACATTCACGGGCAGAGCCGACTCCGACGACAGTCTGCACAGCTTCGGCGGCTGCCAGCCCGAGCTCGACAAAGCGTTGCAACAGGCAGAGCAGAGGGTCGTAGAGTCCGCCGACGTTGACAAGCACAATGCGCTTATTGTAGCATCGGTTCACCGTCATTTCAGCCAGCGCACTCATTACCTCGTCGAGCGTACCGATGCCGCCCGGCAACGCCACGATGACGTCTGCCATTGCAAACAGTCGGTTTTTGCGCTCCGCCAAGTCGCGCGTATAAATCATTTCGTCGGCAAGCGGGTCGGCAAGCGAGCGAAACACCTCAGGAATAATGCCAACAACGCGCGCACCCGCACGTTTTGCCTCAGCGGCAAGCAGATGCATCTGACCGGCGTTCGAACCGCCATAGACGAGTTGTGCGCCCGCCTCGGCAATGCCGCGGGCAACTTCCTCAACGGCTTGGCTATACTCTTGCGCCACGCCCGTCTTCGATGATAGATAGACCGTTACGTTCATCGTTTCTTTTTCTTTTCTAACAAAATTAATGCAAATTGCCTGCAAAAGCAAATATTAACCTGCATTATTCAGTTTCGACACCTTTCTTTGTATTAACCAACAACATTTCACCTTATCTTCTAACCTGCATACACTCAAAAAGCGCCAAGACTCGACGACAACGATTTTCCGTCCTCGCCATGGTTACTTTTACCCGTTGCCGGCAATAAATTAGAAATATAGTTGAAACCTTATTTCTACTCAAGCTCTAAGGTTGGGAAAGAATTCTTGTTCATAGTCATAGCCCAACCACGTTCCAAGTTGCCCCGCGACTTGGAACTTTTGTTTATTCTTTAACAAAAAAAGAGCGCCGCGGCATCGACCGGGGCGCTCTGAAAATTATGAAATACTAAAGATGTTACTCTTTGTCGTTACGACGAGGACCACGGGGTCCGCGGTTGTTTCCGCCACGGTTGCCGCCGCGATTCTGTCCGCCACGGGGACCACGGTCGCCGCGCGGTGCACGTTCGCGCTCTACATAGCCTTCCGGTTTGGGTTGAAGAGCACGCATCGAGAGGCGGAACTTGCCGGTCTTCTTGTCGATTTCGATAAGTTTAACGGTCACTTCGTCGCCTTCGTGGAGGTTGGTATCTTCCATCTTGTCGTAGCGATTCCAGCCGATCTCGGAGATGTGGAGCAAGCCGTCGCGTCCGGGCATAAATTCTACGAATGCGCCGAATTCGAGGATGCTTACAATCTTACCGGTATAGACTTCGCCTTCTTCAGGCTGCGCCACGATGGCTTTGATGCGAGCAACTGCCTTGTCGATAGAATCTTTGTTGGGGGCAGCAACTTCGACGAAGCCTTGGTCGCCTTCCTCTTCGATTGTAACGATGGCGCCACTCTCTTCTTGGATGCCTTGGATAATCTTTCCACCCGGGCCAATGACAGCACCGATAAACTCTTTGGGGATTGTCATTGTAACGATTCTGGGCACGTGAGGCTTGTAGTCTTCGCGCGGTGCCGGAATTGTTTCGTTGATGATATTGAGGATGTGCAGACGTCCTTGTTTTGCTTGGTTAAGAGCTTTTTCGAGGATTTCGTACGAAAGTCCGTCGCACTTGATGTCCATTTGTGTTGCGGTGATACCGTCAGCGGTACCTGTCACCTTGAAGTCCATGTCGCCGAGGTGGTCTTCGTCGCCGAGGATGTCGGAGAGCACGGCGTATTTAGAAGAATCCGAATCAGAGATAAGACCCATAGCGATACCTGCAACGGGCTTTTTCATCTTCACACCTGCGTCGAGCAGTGAGAGTGTGCCGGCGCAAACGGTAGCCATCGACGATGAGCCGTTCGACTCGAGGATGTCGCTGACGATGCGGCATGTGTAGGGGAAATCGTCGGGGAACATGCGTTTGAGAGCACGGTGTGCCAAGTTGCCGTGACCGATTTCGCGACGGCCTACGCCACGTTGCGGCTTAGCTTCGCCTGTCGAGAAGGGCGGGAAGTTGTAGTGGAGCAAGAAGCGCTCTTTGCCTTGGTTGAGCACGTCGTCGAGGATTTTCTCGTCGAGCTTCGTACCGAGCGTACAAGTTGCCAATGCTTGAGTTTCACCGCGAGTGAACACAGCCGAGCCGTGAGGTCCGGGCAGGTAGTCGACTTCGCACCAGATGGGGCGAATCTCGTCGGTCTTACGGCCGTCGAGGCGAATGCCTTCGTCGAGCACGCAGCGACGCATTGCGTCTTTCTCAACGTCGTGGTAGTAGCGAGCCACCATCGGCGCTTTCTCTTCGCGTTCTTCTTCGGGTATTGTTTCGAGATATTCTTCTTCGATTTTCTTGAATTCGTCGCTTCTCCAGTGCTTGTCGGCGCAACCTGCTTTAGCGATTGCATAAGCCTTGTCGTAGCATTTTTCGCGGACGTCACGGCGAAGGTCTTCGTCGTTGACTTCGTGGCAGTATTCGCGTTTTACGACGCCAACTTCTTTGGCGAGCTCCATCTGCACGAGGCATTGAGCTTTGATGGCTTCGTGAGCGGCTTTTAGAGCGTCGAGCAAGTCGGCTTCCGAAACTTCGTTCATTTCGCCTTCGACCATCATAATGTTGTCGTAGGTAGCACCTACCATGAGTTCGATATCAGCACGTTCCACCTGTTCGAAAGTCGGGTTGATGACAAATTCGCCATCGACGCGAGCCACGCGAACTTCGGAAATCGGGCCGTGGAAAGGCACGTCGCTGACTGCGATAGCCGCCGAAGCAGCAAGACCTGCGAGTGCGTCCGGCATATCAACACCGTCGGACGAGAACATAATCACATTGACAAACGTGTCGGCGTGATAGTTCTCCGGGAACAACGGACGGAGCACACGGTCGACCAAACGCGATGTGAGAATTTCGTAGTCGCTGGCGCGGCCTTCTCTCTTTTGGAAACCGCCGGGGTAACGTCCCGCTGCGGAAAATTTCTCTTTGTATTCAACTTGCAAAGGCATAAAGTCGACGCCTTCGCCTGCCTCCTTGGCAGAAACAACGGTTGCGAGCAGCATTGTGTTGCCCATTCGCAACTCTACTGCGCCATCAGCTTGCTTTGCCAATTTGCCTGTCTCCAGGGTAATTTCACGTCCATCTGCAAGCGTGATGGTCTTCTTGATTGGATTCATATTTTCTTATCGTCTTAAAATTCATACAAAGGTACAACAAAAAAGTAGAACACCGAACTGTTAACCCGTTATTTTTCACATTAATCCGTGTTTTTAAGAAGTTTTTGAAGAATTAAACCGACAAAATGCCTAAAATATGCAAAAAACAACGGGTCAATATCAAGATCAAGAATTTATCAAATTGTCACTTTTACGCCGACGAAGAGCGAACGCGGCTTCATCGGTCCGTAGATGTAGCCTGAGTCGCGCAGCTCGCCGCGGTCGAAGTCGTTCTGATAGCTGTTGAACAGGTTCTGAATGCCGCAATTGAGTTGGAGCGTGGCGTAGTTGAACACCGAGAAATCGTATGCCACCTTGAGAGCGGCATCGAAGAATGCCGGCGTTGTCACCGCGCAGTCGACGTCGGTGCCGGAGCCTTGGAGGTGCTGCACGAGCATACTGCCCGTAGCGGTAGCCGTCAGCGCCACGCTGAGCCGTTTGATTGGATTGTATTTCACTGTGGCATAGCCGTATACGTCGGGCGAGCGGAACATTCGTCGAACGGGTGCGACAGCGTCGTCTTCGCTCCACACCTCAGGTTGCTTGTAGCGGCTGCGTTGGTAGGTGACGCCGAATTGCATCTGAAAGCGGCTGCCGACAACGGCTTTCGCCTCGAGATTGAGCCCCCACACTTCCGCGCCGGAGCCGTTGTAGCGCTCGAGCACCTGGTTGCCTTTCTCGTCGGGCTCGTCGAGCAGTCGCAGCGCGAACACGTCGTCGAGATTCGTGTAGAATGCCTCAAAGAGCACGTTCGTCTGCACCTTGCCGATGCTTTTATACCAGTCGACCGACGCGCTGAGGCTGTTCGACTTTTCTTGACGAAGTCCGGGGGCAAGTATGGTCACCAGGCGGTCGCCGCCGACCACAGCCACGTGGAAGTCTTCGTCGTATGCTTGCGGCGAACGGAATCCGGTGGAGTACGACAGCCGCAGATTGACGTTCTGCGTAGGATTGTAGCGGATGTTGGCGCGCGGCGAAACGATGGCATTGTCGATGAGCGAATGCTTGTCGACGCGAGCACCGATGAGGAAGCCCCAACGATTGGTGCGCCATTCGTTTTGCAGATATGCCGAGTAGATGTTCACCTCCTGCGTCACGTCGTGGTCGTAGCCGATGGTCACGTCGTTGAGGTAGTTGTAGTTATATTCCACTCCGGCAACCAATTCGGCAGGCATAAACCACAGTCGCTCGAAAGCGTGCGTATACTGTGCGCCGCCGACAACGACCAAATCTTTGGTGCGTCCGTAGGCGTTTTCGTCCATTCCGGTGCCGTAATAGCTGTTGCGCAGCGTGTTCTGCATCGAAGCGAAGACGCTCATCTTGTTGCTGTAGTCGGGGTTGTGGTAGTCGAAGGTGAGGTCGGCGGCATGCACGTTGTGGTCGGTCTGCTCGGCAACGTGAGCCATATGCGGCTGGAGGTCGACGTTGTCGCCGCCGCGGCGATATTCGTGCGTGCCGTGATATTCGAGGGTAAGTTTGGTCAAATCGGAGGTGCGCATAAACGAGCGCAGACCAAGTGTCTGCGTCTTCAAGACGGGGATTTCGGTGTAGCCGTCGCCATCGTAGTCGTAGCCGTCGCGCACGCGATTTTGCCCGAACACGAAAGCGCCGAGGCGTTGGTTGTCGCTCACCACGGATGCGTTGAGCGTCGTATTGTTGTCGAACGAGTTGCTGATGCCGGTCGACGCAAACGTATGCGCCGCCTCTGCGCAGTTGCTCAGCGGGTCGCGGGTGATGATGTTGACCGTGCCGCCGATTGCCGACGAGCCGAACAGTGCGGAACCGCCGCCGCGGATAACTTCCACGCGGTCAATCATGTTCGCCGGAATCTGCTCCAACCCGTAGACGCCGGTAAGCGCCGAAAACACCGGACGCGAATTCATCAGAATCTGCGAATAATGCCCGTCGAGTCCGTTGATGCGCACTTGCGTAAAGCCGCAGTTCTGGCAATCGTTTTCGACGCGCACGCCGGGCTGGAAGTTGAGCCCTTCCGCCAGGCAACTTGCTCCGACGACGTCGAAAATCTGTGCATTGACGATGTTGACAAGCGAACTGCTGTCGCGGCGACGCACCTCACTCTTATTGCCCGTAACGACCACCGTCTCGATTTGGAAAACGTCGGGCTCAAGTTCGAAATTAACCTCCACGGTGGTGTTTCTGCGCACCTTGACTTTCGCCGTTTGCGACAAATAGCCGATGCACGACACCTCGATTTGGTAGTCGCCCTCGGGGACGTTTTTCAGGAAGTAGTGCCCCGTGGCATCGGTGTTTGTTCCTATACTTGTGCCGAGCAGTCGTACGGTGACGAACGGGATGTGCTCGGATGTTGATTTTTCTACGGTGTGACCCGAGATGTGGGCATCGGTCAGGCGTTCGGCAGCCGACAATGCCCCTACCGCCGACATCAGAAATGCCGACGCAATAATGATAAGTCTATTCATTGAATAATTGTAGATTTTTGATTAATAGAATGTTATCGTCCGCGCTGTGCGGGTATCGGTAGACAAATCAACAAATCGGAGGAGCGCGTGCGCCGAAATGGAATATGCAGCGGTCAACGGGTTTCGACGGCGCATAGCAACGAATATCTCGGACAACCGACTCCAATGGACGAAGGTCGACCGTTTCGGCATCGTCGACAAAAACAAAGCTATTGAGTTGCGCAATGTCGTAGACCGCCTGATTGTCGGC
>JAQXVL010000135.1 GCA_029224905.1 Bacteroidales bacterium | reverse complement strand
GCAGTTTCATACTGTCAAGACAACGGGCAACTATTCTTCAATGAAGAATACTCGTGGACAGGCCACACAAAAACCGTAGAAACGGGGCGTTTTTGGCCAAACAATCGTACATTGGTATTCTGCGCCGACGCTTTGCAAGAGGTGAAAACATTCACCGGCATAACCGCAACAGCAACCCCGCCGGTAAGATTCGACCCGACCTACACAATAACAAACGGCACTGTAAAGGGTAAATTCAAATATACATCGCCTTGCAGTGGCAAACAAGGTGAGAATTGGTATGATGCACTCGTTCAACCTGACCCGATAGTAGCCATCAAGCCCAAACAGGTTAAACAGGAAACAACTGTACCGTTGAAGTTCCACCACCCGCTTGCTGCCATACGCATCAAGGTGGGTACCGTTCCCGAAAACATTCTGGTGCGCGACACATATCTTAAAAGAATAATACAAACCGGCGACTGTGAGTTTGTAGCATCCGGTACCGACGACAACATCACATTTACATGGAGCAATCAAATGGAAACGGATACGGTAACTTACATCCAATCGAACTGGAAACAAGTAGCTAAAAATTCTACCGGAACGGAGATACACAATGGAAGCACATCATTCGACGACTGCACCTTCTTCGTTGTGCCTCAAACGTTGAGAGGCGATGCCGAGATAGGTTTCGACTACCACGTTGCACCGGAGCGCAACCAAGAACAAAGCGCAACATCCCCTGCTGACACAGGAGATAACCATTACCGAATCTTCAAAGCCTTTAAAGCTTTCGGAGTGGACAAACTGGAAGCCGACACGCGCTACACGTTTACACTCTCGTTAGCAGGCTCTATGGGTATCACAATAACCGACGCTTGCTCGAACGGCGTTAAGAATAACGTCGTAATTACCAATACGGGAAGGAGCACGGGCTATGTTCGCGCGGCAATTGTCGGCTGGTGGAAAAACAACTCCAACAACATCGTAGCGCCTTGGAACGACCTTCCCGGCGAAACGTGCACCTACGGTAAATACGAATTGCCAACCAATTGGAATACATATTGGAAAAAAGGAGGCGACGGCTTCTTCTACTACCACAAAACCGTACTTCCCGGCAAAAAACTCGAAGGAGACAGAGCACTCTTCACGTCGTACACGTTGACCGGTAGTGCCCCGGTGACCGGCGCATTGCTCGAAATCGACATCGTGGCGCAAATCATCCGCATCGACGCCAACCTGACAGCATGCGATTGGCATTTCCCGACGTGGCAATAACGTAAGAGTTAAGAGGTAAGAGGCAAGAGGGCTGATTTCCTATACCCTGTTTCCAAATCCATATTCGCAACAAAACTACAAATACAAAAGAATTCCGGTGAAAGTCGTTTCGATCATAATAGGCTTACTTCTCGGTTTTGCTATCGGCAATGCTGAAAGCCGCTACTACGACTACCTGACAGGCTTCGACAGCATTTCCGCCAATACCGTCGACGGTTATCTGCAACTGAAAAGTTCTCGCAAAGCGCCGATTTTCGACGCAACGTCCTACAACGTCGACTGCGAATCGTTCTACTACAAAATCCGCCTCCGTGCAACAGCGACGAAAGGTTCTTCGCTTCTCGCCGACTACAGTCGACATCGCCACGGCGTGGTGTGGAACTACGTCGACAGCCGCAACTATTCCGCACTTGAGTTGTGTACGCCGCCCAAGACCTACGACGACTTGACAAATCGTCATTCCATGCTTGCCGAAGTCTACACCCTTGTCGACGGAGTAAAAACTGTACACTACACCGACGAGATAACCGACGGCATCGACTGCGACGGCGGATTCAATTCAGTCTGCCTAATCTATAACGGGAAACGCTTGAAAATCGAAGTCGGCAACCACTTTTTCAAGACGCTCTGCACGATCGACAGCGTCAGATTCGGCACAACGACGTCAATCGGATGCTTTGCCGCGCCGAAGACCTTAGTAACCGTCAAAAGAATCGAATTCACGAGCAAACCCAAACCCCAACCCGACAAAACGACCTTCAGCCGCGCACAAATCGACAGTATTTTCGCGGCATCGACCGACCCGAAAGAAGGCTACTGGCAATACCTCGACCGCACGATGGACGAATCAAAGATGCGCCTCGGCGGAAAATACACCATAGCCATCGTCCGCAATGGCGATGGCTACGACATGCTATATATCGATGGTGCAATCAAACTTCCCGACCGATGGAAACCGACGATGCTTAAAGGACGACTCGCCGACACAATCTTTATCGACCACTACAACCTGACGTGGTACGACGCCGAGAAAGACATTATCGACGACGAAGGCAACGCGGACTTTACCGACAACATTCTCAGCCTGAAACTGCCCATCAACAAGACCGAAGTGCGTCTGTTCAAACTGCCTCGATAAGGTCCGCGCCGCCTGCCGACTATTTTATATAGCCCGTGCCGTGGCAATGCGAGCAATGCACGTGCGAATGACCGTTCGACGGATAATAGTCTTTACCGCATTCCGAGCAATGCTTTTTAGTTTCGGGCAAGCCGTATGTCGGAGTTGAATAATATTTCGTCACCTTACCCGTACCGTTGCAATAAGCGCATTTTCTGCCCGCCGAAGTGCTGCCGGTTGAAGTGCCGCTGCGTTTCGTCGACGACGTTGTCGTGCCGCCCGATGAATACGAACTGCCCGCGCTCGCATACGAAGTCGAGGCATAATTGCCGGAATTCCACATAGAGTAATTGGAAGTAACCGGAGAGGTTGCCATCATCGAATTGCCGTACATACTGCCGTATGCGCTGCCAGTACCGCAGCCGGCAAGACCCATCAACATTCCTTCACCAAAACTGCCGCAAGACGATATTGCGAATACAAAAACCATAAGAACAGTGTAGATTGAAAACTTTTTCATTGTTTATTGTTTTTTATTGTTATTACTTTTTGTTATTTGCCTATTTATGGCAAGACTGGGGCGGAAGTAACCAATGTTTGAAAAAATTTTTCAACTGAAAACACGGTCGATGGAAAGAAACTGACTGCGCCGGCTGTTTTTCCATTTTTTGTCACTAAATTTGTGGTCTAAAAGCAAAGCGATGAGAACTAAACTCCTATATATATTAATAGCGTTGCTGTTTGCCTCATGCGGCAAGCCGAAAACCGACGGGACAGCGGCAACAATGGACTATGCCAAAGGGATGACCATCACGCACTGCGACGGCTATACTCGCGTCGACGTTGCCGACCCGTGGAACGCCGGACAAACGCTGCAAACCTACCTGCTCGTGCCGCGCGACTCCGTCGTGCCCGACAATCTACCACGCGGCGTTGTCGTTCGCACACCGCTACGCCGCGCGCTGGTCTACTCCGACGTGCACGCGCGTGCAATCCGCGACTTGGGCGAGATAAGCGCCGTCGGCAGCGTATGCGATGCCGAATACTTCAAGACGCCCGAAATAGTCGCCGGACTGCGGTCGGGACGCATCGTCGACTGCGGCTCAACGATGTCGCCGACAGTAGAACGCATCGCCGGATGTTCGCCCGACGCAGTGCTGCTTTCGCCATTCCAAAACGCAGGCTACGGCGCGCTCGACAACCTCGGCATACCGATTATCGCACTCGCCGACTACATGGAATCGACGCCTCTCGGTCGCGCCGAGTGGATTAAATTCTTAGGACTCTTGTTCGACCGCGAAACCGCCGCCGACTCGATTTTCAGTTCCGTCGCCGAGCGCTATACCACCCTGCGCGAGCAACTTGCCCAAACGAAACAACGTCCGAAAGTGCTTACCGAATACGTCATCAGCGGCGTGTGGTACGTTCCCGGCGGCAAAAGTTATAAGGCAACCCTACTCGCCGATGCCGGAGCCAACTATCCGTGGAGTGACGACAACTCGACCGGGTCGCTGTCGCTCGACTTTGCCCGTGTGCTCGACCGTGCCGCCGATGCCGACTACTGGCTCGTAACCACCATCGGCGACGAACTTACCCTCGACGGCTTCCTCAGCCTCTATCCGCACAACGACCGCTTTGAAGCCTTCCGCAAGCGCAACATATATTACGCAAACACGCTGGCAAGCACCGTTTTCGAAGAAACGCCGTTCCATCCCGATTTGCTCCTTCAAGAGTATGGAAAGATATTCCATCCGGAAATGTTCCCCGACTATCAACTGCGCTACTTCCGGCGCATAAACACTACGACAAATGAATAGATTCGGCGTTATAATGATAGCATTGACGACGGCACTCATCGCCTGCTTCTGCGCGCTGCTGCTCGTCGGCTCGGTCGACATTCCGGCAGCCGACGTCGTCGACATCCTTTTCGGACACGACGTAGGCAACGAAGCATGGCGATTCATCGTCGTCGAAAGTCGCATACCGTTGGCAGTCACAGCAGCATTGTCGGGCGCGGCATTAGCCGTATGCGGATTGCTTCTGCAGACAGCGTTCAACAATCCGCTCGCCGACCCGTCGATACTCGGCGTTTCGACCGGGTCGAGCCTCGGCGTGGCAATCGTCATGCTTCTCGGCGGCGGCGCACTCTACACCGGACTCGGCGGCTATTTCGCCACTCTCGGCGGCGCACTCGTCGGCGCTCTGGCTGTTATGGCGATTCTGCTTTTCGCATCGACGTTAGTAAAAAGTTCGACGATGCTCTTGATTATCGGCGTGTTAATCAGTTACTTAACCTCGTCGGCAATTAGCCTGCTCAACTTCTTTGCCACGCAAGAGGGCGTACATTCGTTCGTAATCTGGGGCATGGGCAACTTCTCGGCAGTGACGATGCGCCAGCTACCGATGTTTGCCGCAACCGTAGTCGTCGGGCTACTGCTTTCGCTCATGATGATAAAACCACTCAACGCGCTGCTGTTGGGGCAACGATATGCCGAAAACTTAGGCGTAAACCTTCGCACTGTGCGCAATACGCTACTGCTGCTCACCGGGCTGCTGACGGCAATCGTCACCGCTTTTTGCGGTCCCATCGGCTTTATCGGGCTCGTGGTGCCGCACCTTGCACGACTTCTGTTGGGCACGTCCGACCATTTTCGCCTCATCCCGGCAACTATCATCCTGGGCGCCGTCAGCGCTACGCTTTGCACACTCGTCAGCGTGCTGCCCTCGTCGGGGCTAATCCCCATCAACGCAATTACACCGATTGTCGGCGTGCCCGTGATTATATACGTTATTTTGAACCGTAAAAAAATATTCTACTTCAACTGATGAGCGCAATCATATACACCGAATCACTATCGGCAGGCTACCGCAAGCGCAAAAGCGTAACCACCGTTCTGCACGACGTCAACCTCGAGTTGCACGTCGGCGAGCTCGTCAGTCTGTTAGGCGCAAACGGCGCGGGCAAGTCGACGCTGATTCGCACCATCTGCGGGCTACAGCCGCCGCTCGCCGGGAAAGTTATCATCGACTACAAAGACGTTGAACGATTGACTCCTCGCCAACTGTCGAAAATCATTGCCTTGGTAACCACCGAGCGCACCTACGCAGGAGGCTTAACCGTCGGCGAACTCGTCGGACTCGGCAGGCATCCTCACACCGGATTTCTGGGACGTCTCGACGAGCACGACCGCCAAATCGTTGCCGCGGCTATCGAGAAGGTCGGCATAAGCCATAAAGCGACATCTTACGTCGCCGAACTCAGCGACGGCGAGCGCCAGAAAGCGATGATTGCCAAAGCATTAGCGCAAGAAGCGCCCGTCATTATCCTCGACGAGCCGACCGCATTTCTCGACGTGGCAAGCCGCATCGAAGTGCTCCAACTCCTCCACGACCTTGCCCGCGACGACCGACGCACAATCTTGATATCCTCGCACGACATACAGCAATCGATGGCGCTGAGCGACCGCCTGTGGATAGTTTCCGACTCGGGCGAAATCGTCAGCGGTGTGACCGAAGACCTCATCCTCGCCGACAAAATTTCGCTGTTGTTCAACAACCGCGATGTGGCGTTCGACGCGGCTACCGGCGACTTCCTGACCACACGCAAAGGCGCTCGACAAATCACCGTAAAGGCGGATTCGGCGGAATTATATAAATGGATAGCCAACGCACTGCGCCGCAACGACTTGCTCGCTACGGAGGCGGACAGCCCACAAATATACGCTCACGCAGCCGACGACATACGCCTCAACGGCATCCGTCTCGGCAGCATCGAAGAATTATTATCAGCACTTAAAGACATAAATTGACCATGCGCGAAATCGACATTTACGACCTCAAACGAATGCTTCCCGACGAAGAACACGAGAAGCCTACCGACGACTACTTTTTAACCCTTGCAAAATACATAGCCACGCTTCCCGGCGAGATGAAAGTTCTGCCGGAATTGCCGCGCGACGTCGTTAATCGCCTGGCACTCAACCTCGTTGCCTACTATCAAGACATCGTAGCCGACGCCGGCATTTGGCGGTCGTTCGTGGTGATGTGCCGCAAATTGTACGGACGCCCCGTGCCATTCTACGATGCCGACGACAATTACATCGACTTCGAGTTGAACCTCATCGACGTGCAATTCATCGCCTGGTACAGCATCGAATCAGCGCTGGGCTTCGAGGGCTTGGTGTCGCCCTACGACTCCGATTTGCTGCGCTTTTCGCGCAAGGTGGAACGGCTTTTCCGTTACCTCTACGACGACGTGCCTACGCCCGAAAATTTCGCCTCGCTGCGCGAACTCGACCTCGCCGACCGCGAGCAAGTGCGCGACATCTTCAAAGCGTCGGGCTGGCTGTTTTGGAACAGCTACTTCCTTCGTCCGGTGAGCAAATACGCCTACGAGCCGGAAATCAGCGACGACGACGAACTTACAATCGAAGAAACGCTGACCAACGAGCAACGCCTGCGCACGACCTTCGAGCAGCCCACCGGTCCGCTGGCGCTCTACGTCAACGAATGGCTGCAACTGATGGTCGACAACAAAATGCCACGCACTCGCAAAGCAGAAAAAGGCATTCACAAATATTTCCAACAATTCAACAACGCTACCGGCGGCAAAAAATTGGCATTTTTCGGCACTTACGACGAGCTCAACGCATTCCTGTCTGACAAGATGGGCTGGGGAAATCCCGAAGGAGGCAACCTTCCGCAACTCAAGGACTACGGCAATTTCGTCGTGTTCGGCAATCGCGAGAAAGGCATAATCATTGCTCCCGAAGTGGCGCAATACGTGTCGCACACCGACAATCCATACTACGACGCCGCAGCTGCCGCCGACGAAGCACACCTGCTGCTCATGCAACCCGGTCGCTGCCCGATTGACTTGGTGAAACACCTCTTCGAAAACGGCTACGTGCCCGACGCACGCTTCCCCGTGGGCAACGATGCGCACGCCCTACTCCACGACAACTGGGACTTCCTGGCGCGGCTCTATCTGTGCAAATACTATCGCGCCGAATAGCGTTAAACCAATCTCGATTTTTTCCGTCTAAGAGTAATAAATTCAGAGACTATGAAGAATCTTAAGAATCTCTTGCCGGCAATCATCATTGCCATAGGCATCTCCGCTTTGGGTTGGTTCATCAAAGCAGGTTTAACCGGTTTTACCGATAGTTCGAGAGTTGTAACTGTCAAAGGTCTGTCGGAACGCGAAGTGAAAGCCGACAAAGTAATCTGGCCCATCTCGTTTGTCGAGATTGGCGACGACCTCGGCACGCTCTATTCGACAATCGAGTCGAAAAACAGTATGATTATTTCCAGGCTGAAAAGCAAAGGCATCAGCGATGGCGAAATAACCTCGCGCATCGACGTCGAAGACATGAAAGCCAACGCCTACTCAAACAACGTCACTACCCGCTACAAAGCGTCGTCGGTAATCACCGTCAACACACGCAACGTCGACACCGTGCTCGGGCTTATGCAAGAGCAATCGTCGCTGATTGAGAAAGGCATCGCCATTTCGCTCAATCGCTACGAAAACCCCGTGCAGTTTGAATTTACCGGGCTGAACAACATCAAGCCGGAAATGATAAAAGACGCTACCCAAAACGCACGAAAAGCGGCTCAACAGTTTGCCACCGACTCCGAAAGCGAACTCGGCAAGATTCGCTCGGCTACGCAAGGTCAATTCACAATCGAAGACCGCGACCAAAACACTCCATACATCAAAAACGTAAGAGTTGTAACGACTATCGTCTACTCACTCGAAGATTGAAAGTGCGAGCAAAACAGGGCGAGTTTACTGTCCGACTGACCGAGACTGCTAATCGGTTGCATCGACGTAAATTCGCCTTTTGCGTTGTAGAAAAATTGAACTTTCGCCACGCCGTCGGTCTGCATATGGTAGGTGTCGCAATAGTTTTCCGACGTCACGTTGAGCAACGAAATTCCATCGCTTTCGACCAATTCGCGCACATAGGCAAACAGTTTCTCCGCCAAAGGACGTTCCGGCGCGCTGAACTTCACCTCCGTGCCGCCCAACGAACTGCGGATAATGGCATCCGCCTCTTGCTCAAACACGTCGCCCGACCGATTGGCTATAGTGGTCTTCGTATAGCCTCTTGAGTTGTACCAGAGCACAAACGTTGCACTTTCGGCGGCATTACACAGCGTGATGCGATGCTGATAGGCATACCGTCGGTCTTCCGACGCAGTCATCCCCGATTTCAACGCCAAGCGCTGAATGCGGCTAAAGCGTTCGTCGCGATAGTCGGCATCCGAGTGTGCCGTCGAGACCTTCAACTTCGGCTGCGACTGAATCGGGCGGACTACGAGTTTCGACAAATAGTTGAACTGCGGTGCGCGATAGAGCCAAAGGCAACCGCTACTGCGTGTTATCGACGTGTATGTCCAGCGGAAATACGTCTCGCACGATTGACTGCCGGAGGTGCGATTCATGTCGACAAACACGTTTCGCCATTCGCCGCCCTGCGCCTTGTGACACGTTATGGCATAGCCGTACTTACAAACAACGGCATTGAAATACTCATCTTTTTGCACTCTGTCGACGTATTGTTTCAC
>JAQXVL010000134.1 GCA_029224905.1 Bacteroidales bacterium | reverse complement strand
GCATGCCGACAATCGCATCATCGCCGCTGCCCTCGACGAATGCGGCGACGACTATGCCGCGCTCGAGGAATATGGCAACGCCGTGCGCTGCTGGGACGAGGCTCGCGGGCTGGTCGACAAGTATACAAAAGCCTACGACGCCTACCTGCGGAAAAGCATCGATGCTCTCAAATCGAGCGGCGCTACCGAAAAAAAGATTGGCAAATACAACGGACTCATGCTCGAGAGCGACGTGTTCAATGGTCGAGCCGATGCTACCGAGTCTGACGAAAAACCGGAATTCCGCCCCGAGCCGCAACTGCGTCCTAACGGCAAAAAGCCCGAAATTATCGTCATCGGCGCCGAAACCGACTCGGTTCCAACAAACTCGCCGACAATCAACGAAAAGCCCATCGTAATCACCAAATCCGACGAATCTAGAAAAGTTGAAAAGGAGGAGAAGTCGGAAAAAGTGGAAAAGAGCGACAAAGCGGACAAGCCTAAAAAGCAACGCACGTCGAAGCGCAGCCGCCGCAAACAAAAGAAACAAGAGGAAAACGACCGCAAAAAAGGCATATTTAAGTTTTAATTGCTATTTTTAAAAGAATTTCATACTGTTTATAAACCTTTATACTACAGCCAATTACACAGCGCACGCAATATTATTTGCCAAAACATTCGCCATAGTCAAGAAAATTTCGCACCTTTGCACCCGGCAAAAGCGGAAACGCTGACCATTGGCGCACGAAAACGACCAATGAGTAAACCCTAAAGGCAAAACAATCATTATGAAACCTACCCTATTAGTACTTGCTGCCGGTATGGGCAGTCGCTACGGAGGACTGAAGCAACTCGACGGACTCGGTCCCAACGGCGAAACAATTATGGATTATTCAATCTACGACGCAATACGAAGCGGATTCGGCAAAGTCGTATTCGTAATCCGTAAAGATTTTGAAGACGATTTCAGAAAAATCATATTATCCAAATACGAGAACCACGTGCCGGTGGAAGTTGTCTTCCAGTCGCTCGACTCGCTACCCGAAGGCTACACATGCCCGGCGGAGCGCGTAAAGCCGTGGGGCACCAACCACGCCATAATGATGGGCGCCGACGCAATCAACGAGCCGTTTGCAGTAATCAATGCCGACGACTTCTACGGACGAAATTCGTTCGAAGTGCTTGCCCGAGAACTCTCGCAACCGCGTAGCGAAGGCGACTACTGCATGGTCGGTTTCCACGTCGGCAACACGCTGTCGGAAAGCGGAACGGTAGCGCGCGGCGTGTGCAGCACCCGCAACGGATTACTCGACACAGTGGTTGAGCGCACGTCGATAGGCCGCGCCGACGACGGCGAAATCGTGTTTACCGACGAAAACGGTGTGGTCCAAACCCTCGACCCGGACACTCTCGTTTCGATGAATATGTGGGGCTTTACGCCCGACTACTTCCGCTTCAGCGAAGACCAATTCAAGACATTCCTCAAAGAGAACGTCAACAACCTCAAGGCTGAGTTCTACATCCCGACGATGGTCAACATCCTCATCACAAGCCAACGCGCAACGGTGAAGATGCTCAGTTCGACGTCTAAATGGTTCGGCGTAACCTATGCCGACGACCGCGAAGGCGTGGTCAGCAAGCTGAAGGCACTCCACCAAAGCGGAGAATATCCCGAGAAACTGTTCTAAAACATTTTACCTTATTTATTTGTTATACATCTTAAAAGTTTTTACGATTATGAGTGAACAAATGGAAGATAAAGAAATGGAGAAAAGCCGAAAATACGTCAAAATCGGCGGTTTTATCGTTGTTGTCGTCTTGCTATGCTTGATAGCATTAGCATTCGGCTCGTGCGGACAATCGAAAACGGAAATGCAAGCCCAAATCGACTCGCTTAAACTGGAAAACGACCAGCTGCGACTCGCAGGCGAATACGAGCAACTCAACACCGAGTTTCAACAGTACGAAAATCAGGCTCAGTATCTGCAAAACGACTCTCTTCTCGACAAATACACTGAGGCTAAAAACAAGGTGGAAAAACTCTTGGTGGAACTCAAAACGCAGAAAATCACCAACGAGAAGCGCATCAACGAACTTAAAGGCGAAATCGCAACGCTCAAGAAACTTATGCGCCACTACGTTGAAATCATCGACTCGCTGAGCAAAGAGAATGCCGGACTGAAAGCCGAAAATGCCGAAATCAAAGAGCGTAATCAGCAACTCGCAAGCACCGTCAACGACTACTCGCAAAAGAACGAGCAGCTCAACCAGCGAATGCAACTCGCCGAAAAACTTAACCTAACCGGACTGACGCTGACAGCGCTCAACAAAAAAGGCAAACCCGAGAAAAAACTGGAGAAAGCAAAACAACTGCAAATCAACTTCACGATTCCGCAAAACAACTCCACCCCACTCGGCGAAAAGACCTTCTACGTGCGCATCGTTAGCCCCGAAGGCAACGTCTTGGGCGGCGGCAAAACTTTCGCTTTCGAAGGCGGCAAAGTGGAATACTCTGAGAAAAAGTCAATCGAATACGACCAACAAGAAGTACACTTGACCGTCTACCACAACATCTCGACAGCGCTTACAAAAGGCAACTACATCGTCGAAGTGTTTGTCGACAACTACCGCCTCGCATCGAAAACATTCGCACTGACGAAGTAATCGAGGCAACGTCGTCGCAGTTAGAAGGATAAAATAAATCAAGCCCGGCGGTTACAATTACCGACCGGGCTTGATTTTTATTTATCGGTGAGAGACGCGCCTCTTACCTCTTACCTCTTACCTCTAAAACAAATCATCAAGCAGTACTTCGTTTTGTACTATCCCGCTATATTTATTCTGCTTTACGCCTTTTGACGTAATAAATGTAAGATGGATACTTTTGTTATCATCATTTAGCAACTCGCGAAGTCGGTCGATGCGACGCTGCAATAAGTCATAGTAACTTCCATCAATAGTATATGGACTTGTAGTAAATTTGATTTCACAAAGATTCACTATATTGTCATTTCGAACTATAATAAGGTCGATTTGTGTGCCCGCTCCCGTATCATCGGCTTTTATCGACAGCGTAGTATCTTTCGACAAAACGCCGCCGACACGAAGTGCATCCTTGATTTTGTCGATATGCTTCATACACAATTCTTCAAACGCCAAGCCTCGCCATGCTGCTATTCGTCCGTCATTACGACTGTTCTGCCAGAAATGGTGGTCCGTACTATCTTCAACGAATGTCAGATAAAACCGACAGAACGGGTCATCAAGTCGGTATACGATTTCCGTCTTCTTATTGCCTAACGGCTGCTGATGTCGAATAAAGCCACTATTTTCGAGCGATGCCAGCATCTCCGTTAATGCCCCTCCACTCTTTTTCCCAATAGCTTCGGCAATCTCCTGGCGAGTCATCCCATTACGCTTTTTGGACAAATGCGTAACAATCGATTTGTAGACTTTGTCGTCGTCGAAGAGTGAACGGAACAATCTATCGAATTCGTTTCTCAATCGCGCTTTGTTGTCGAAGAGCAACATATCGACATTCTGCCCGAGGCTCATACCTTTCTGAAAATAGCTAAGATAATAAGGAATGCCGCCAAACACCATATATGCCTCCGCAATATTCATCTTGCTCAGTTCTATTCCTTTATTCTCCAAGAATTCAGCCGTTTCGCCCAAGGTAAAAGGCTTTAGATGTATCTCTCGAGCCAGGCGGTCGTACAATCCCCCATGATTATTAATTATATTATTGAGCATCCAAGTAGTCGAACTGCCACACACCACAAGCATCAGATTATGCCTACGCGAGCCCCATCTGTTCCAAAACGATTCGAATGCCTTAAGGAAACCGGACTTCGGAGTATCCATCCACGGCAGCTCGTCGATAAATACGACTTGCCTGCTTCCATCGTCAAAATCTTCAAGAAGGCATTCAAGCATATAGAAAGCCTCTATCCACGATTTTGGTTTGGATTTCCCTTCCAATCCGGATTTCAACAATGAAAAGTAAAAGCTCAGCAATTGGTCTTTCATTGAGGTCTTGTTCGACTCATCTTCCACCGGCGACATTCCGGCATGATAGAAAGTCATCCTATTACCCAATACTTCATTTACGAGGAAGGTCTTACCAACACGACGCCTGCCATATATTGCCAAAAATTCCGCCTTACCACTATTGTATAAGTCGTTAATTTCTCGCACCTCTTCTGTTCTTCCGACAAGTGTATTCATTCTAAATATGATTATAAACCGCCACAAATATACAAAATTTATTTGAATTGGCGCGTTATAGGGTGTATAATCCGCCAAATCGCATCATTTTTACCCCGTCTTGGCGCGATATAGGGGTATAATCCGCCAGAACACATCATTTTCACCTCGTTTTGGCGCGGTTTAGGGTATATAATCCGCCAAATCACATCATTTTCACCTCGTTTTGGCGCGGTTTAGGGTGTATAATCCGCCAAAACACATCATTTTTACCCCGTTTTGGCGCGATATAGGGTGTATAATCCGCCAAAACGCATTGTTTTTACCTCATTCCGGCGCGGTTCGGCGACAAACAAGTTACCCCTGCCGTGTCGAAGATACAGCAGGGGTAACTTGTTTAGTATATTATCTTTTCACGCTACGATGCTATTTGTCGCTGCCGAGGAATTTCCACACACCGGCTGCCAAAGCACCGCCAACAAACGGACCTACAATGAAAATCCAGAGTTGATTGAGAGCCGCACCGCCTTCGAACAATGCCGGACCGATAGAGCGTGCCGGATTGATATGGCATCCCGAAATGCCGCCGATGGCATATGCCATAGCAACAACCGACAAGCCGAATGCCATTGCCGTACCTACTACCGACGACGTGTCGACGCCACATCCGAGGCTGACGGCTACTCCGCAACCCATGAGTACGAGAACCATTGTTCCCACCAACTCTGCAAAAAATTTCTTTGCCATAATCAAAATATTTGATGTTAACGACTTATTGTCGGCATAAAAATTGGTAAAAGTAGCGAATCCACCAAATATAACAGTGCATAAAAAAAGTCGGCAGCGTAACCAATACGACACCGACCAACTATTACATATGTACTTATAAATTATTTCGCCTTGTTATAATCCTTGATAAGAGGCACGCACAGAGCGCCGACAATCAAGAAAATGCCGGCAAGCACAAGCATCATCACTTGCGAAGCCTCGCCGCCTTCGGGAGTAAACATTGCCAAGATAGGACCTCCGGCTACGGCTGCCACGATTTGCGGCAAGCAGATTGTGCAGTTGAACAATCCCAAGAATGTACCCATGCGCGGATTGCCTTGGATGGCGTTGGTGAAGAGCGTAAACGGAAGTGCCAACATTGCCGCCCAAGCCGTACCTACCAAGAAGTAGCTACCCCAAAGGATATATTGATTGTGCACCCAGTAGATGCTGATAAAGCCGATACCGCCAACAACGAGGCTGACGATGTATGCCAACTTATAGCTCTTGAAGCGCGGAATCAACGCTGCCCAAATCACGGAGCCTACGGCTTGAATGGCGAAGACAACGCCTACCCAGTTGCCCGCTTCTTGATAGCCGGCGCTCGTCGGATCGGTCGTACCCCAGCATTGTGCGGCGATTGCACCCGGCGTGTAGGTCCACATATACATAAATGCAGCCCAGCAGAAAAATTGAACGATGCCGATGGTTACGAATGCCGATACGACGTTCGAGCTCTTCGAATGAGCAACAGCATCGGTTCCGTTAGTGGCAACCTCTTCTTCGGCGCTGAATTCAGCCATTTCTTCCGGCGAATACTCTTTTACCTTAACCGAGGTATAGATTACGCAAAGGATGAGGATTGCAGCACCGATATAGAATGAATAAATCACCGAGTCGGGAATTACGCCTTCAGCGGCTGTATTGCGCACGCCAAGGAACGTAAAGATGTAAGGGAACATATAGCCCACCAACGAGCCGGCGTTGCAAAGGAACGACTGGATGCTGTATGCCAAGCCTTTTTGCTTGACGTTGACCATATCGCCGACCATCATCTTAAACGGCTGCATGGCGATGTTGATTGATGTGTCGAGGAACATCAACGACAGCAAGCCGAAAAGCATCGTGCCGGTCAATCCCCACATCACTATCTGAGTGGTCAGTCCTAACGACCCGGCGTTGGGCAGAAGTATCATCACTGCTACCGCTATGATTGCGCCTATAAATAGATAAGGTATACGGCGACCGAAGCGACACCATGTCTTGTCGGACAGTATACCGATTATCGGTTGAACTATCATACCCATCAACGGCGGCAATATCCAAAAATAACTCAAACTGTGCGGATCAGCGCCAAGTGTCGCAAAGATTCGACTGATGTTGGCACTCTGCAATGCATAGGCTATCTGAACTCCGAAAAAGCCGAAACTCAGATTCCATAAGTTCCAAAAACTTAAATCTTTTTTAGTTTTCATGTTGATTAAATTTTAATTTCGATTGCAACTATAGTGAAAAATAGGCTTGAATCCTAATTCCTTGCAAAAGTAATCAAAAAGTTAGAAAATAACCATAATACTATTAAAAAAGTTCTAATCGTTTTTACTATGCGGCGTTCTCGCCTGCAAAATCGAGCAAAAAAATCATTTTGTAATTTTCCAAGTAAAAGCGCGCCTGCAACGGGCGCGCTTTTCGTATCATAGAACGAGCATCGAGGAGTTAATTCCGTGAATGAAAAACGATTTCTTTATTATAATGATGTAAATTCTCATAGATTTTTCGTATCTTTGCATATTATTAATTAAGACTGCTATGATAGAGGACGTAAATAGGGTATTACTTCCGGAGCCTACGTTGAGGAGGCTACCGTGGTATTTGGCGTATGTCAATATGCTCCATGGGCAGAACATAGAGTATGTTTCGTCGACTCAAATTGCGAAAGAAATCAACGTTGACGCTTCGCAGATTGCCAAAGACCTGTCGTTTCTCAATATCAAAGGAAAGACGCGAATCGGCTACCAAGTAGAGCATTTGGCGACGGAATTGTCCAACTTTTTGGGTTTCCACGAAGTGCACAAAGCATTTATGATAGGCGTCGGCAGTCTGGGTGCGGCGCTGATTCAAGACTCGGGTTTGATGCAGTACGGTCTGCGTATTGTTGCCGGATTCGACGTCGACGAGCGCCTTATCGGCACGGAGATTTGCGGAGTGCCCATCTACGACGTTGCACAACTGGATATGCGTCAGAAAGAATATGGCGCGGATATCGGCGTGCTGGCAGTCCCGGTTGAGCATGCTCAAGCGTCTGCCGACAAGTTGCAACGCAGCGGAGTGAAAGCCATCTGGAATTTTACGCCGTTCCGAATCAAGGTTGCCGACGATGTGGTGATTCAAAACACTTCAATCTACGCTCACCTTGCTGTGATGTATAATAGAATAAACTGTAAAAAGTGAAAATAATCATCGTAAGCGGTTCTAACGACAGTCCGACAATCAACATCCTCGCCGACTCGGCATTGCAAAAGACCGGCAAACCGTTTTTTGTGCCCGACTTTGCCGACCGATTCGTCGGCAGCACGCACGTCTGCGCCCACATCTCGCGTTTGGGCAAAAACATCGCCAAGCGGTTCAGCGAGCGCTACTACGAGCAAATCGGACTGTGTTTTGCCATCCAAGCCGAAGCCGACAACCTCCCCGAGGCGGTGCGCACGGGCTTCGACGGTGCTTTGGTCGTGGGTACGACTGTCGACAAGAGTACGTTTGCCGGCGAAGTCAGACTCGCACAACGCTCACTCGCAACGGCTGCAGAGGTGACCGTCGACGACGTTTGCCCCCGACTCGACTCCGCTATCGAACTGGTTAGCAAATATTTCACCATCAAAATCGGCGACTTAATCGTAGTCGACTGCGGCTTCGACAACGTCGCACTCTCTATCGACGACAAGATTGAATGCAACATCGCCGATAGTTGTTCCATCTCATTCAGAATCAAATAATTCTCTATGAAGAAAATAATATATTTAGCCATACTACTGTTGACCGCATCGTTCAACAGCCACTCACAAAATGTAGAATTTGCGAGCCGTTCGGTGCTCGCCACCGGCAATTGGGCAAAAATCAACGTCGACCGTTCCGGCGTCTACGAAATCAGCTACGACGAATTACGCTCGTGGGGATTCGCCACGCCCGAAAATGTCAAAGTGTACGGTCGCGGCGGAAATGCCGCCAAGGAGAACTACCTGTTGCCGCACATGGACGACCTTGAGCAAACGCCGGTGATGCATCGCGGCAACAAAATCTACTTCTATGCCAAAGGCATCGAGCGCGACTCGATAAAGATAGATACAACGGGCGACGTAACCCTCTATCCGTCGCAAAACTGCTACAGCAAACACGGTTGCCTGTTCCTGACCGACAGCGAAACACAGACGGCGAAGCTCGTTGCCGACGCTGCCCACGTTGCTGCCGACGATTTGACATGGTCCGACGTCGGATTCGACATCTGGACTAAAGAAGACGACATCTACAACCCGGGCAAAACGGGTAAAACATTCTTGGGCGAAAACATTTCGCAGACAGGCACCGCAAGCTATACCGCCGAACTTCCCACGTTCTTGCCTTCGGGCAACGTCTATCTGAGTTCGTCGCTGGCTTTGATGGGCACTAAAACGATGAACGTCAACTACAACATCAACGGCACGGACCTCAGCGCACTCACCGGCAGTTCGCTGTCGGGCAACAGCGAAGTGTCGTATCTCGAATACGGCGTGCTCGTTTCGAACTATATGGGCAGCGCCGATGCGCTTAACGCCGCCGACACCAAGCAGATGAACATCACGATGACAACGACAACCACCGGCGCAATCACACGCGCTTGGGTCGACTACATCGCTTTGTGCTATCCGTCGACACTCACACTGCCCGACGACATGGCTCAAATTCGCCATTTTGCCACTCTGACAAATGGCGCAGGCTTGCAATTCAGCGGCAAAAGCGGCTCAACTTTAATTTGGCTCGTCGACGATGCCACAGCCGCTTCCGACGTGCCCTACGACGTCAAAAACTGCCAAGCCGTCAACCTCGGCGACGGAACGGTCGGATACCATAGCGGACTGAGCAAAACCTGGGGCGAATTCATCATGTTCGACACCGAGCGCGAGCAACTCCGACCGGAATACGTCGGTCCGGTTGCCAACCAAGACCTCCACGGCGCAGCCACTCCCGACATGCTCATCATCACCAACTCGATACTCTTCAACCAAGCCGAACGCCTTGCCGAATTCCATCGCACAACCGACGGCATGGACGTTTTAGTTGTCGACCAACAACAAGTGTTCAACGAGTTTTCGTCGGGCGTACGCGATGCGATGGCTTATCGCATGATTTGCAAAATGTTCTACGACCGCGACCCGGAGAAATTCCAATATATGCTTCTGTTCGGCAACGGCACATACGACAACCGTATGATTTACACCAACGAAGCATCCGAACAGCTCGTCACCTACCAAAGCGACGCAAGCAACAGCCAGACGCGCTCGTACTGCAGCGACGACTTCTTCGCTTTTCTCGACAACTCGAGTGCTTCAATCCTCACTCGCCGCCTCTGCATAGCCGTCGGCCGCATACCTCTTGCCGCCGAAGATGAGGCATCGGCTTACGTCGACAAAATCATCAACTACCGCAACGAACTCAACGCCGAGCAACCGTCGTGGAAAAACAGCATAATGTTTATCGGCGAAAACGGCGACGACGACATCCACGTCGAGCAGTGCGAAACTTTCCAAGAAAACTTCCTCAGTTCGGGCTACTACGATATGAGTTTCGACAAACTCTATCTTGCCGCCTACGACGAACAGGTCGTTCGCGACAAATTTGTCGAATATCTCAATCGCGGCGAACGCTTCGGCGTCTACATCGGTCACGGCACGCCGATTTCGCTCACCAAAACTCAAATCATCACCAACCTCGACAAAGCAATCGAAACAAAATATCAACACCTGCCGATAATCTATTTCTCGACATGCGACATTGCACGTTTCGACAACGGCTGCTCCAACATCGTCAGCCAAATGCTCACCAACACCCAAGGCGGATTGGTTGCCTGTATAGCCTCCACGCGCGTTGTCTACACCAACCTCAACGGACGCAGCAGTGACAGTTTTGCACGCAGTCTTGCCAAGCATCCCGACTACTACGGCGGCCGCAAGACGCTCGGAAAGGTGTTTATCGACGCCAAACGCTACGCCGGCGAGCAGACCGTAAACCACATGAAATATCACATCATCGGCGACCCGGCGCTTCCTCTCGAACTTCCGCTCAACCGCGTTACGCTCACAAAAGTCAACGGCACAAGCCTCTCCAACGCAAAGACGACCGTTTCCGCACCAATCGGCTCTACGGTAGCCATTTCAGGCGAAATCCGCAACAGTCAAGGCGAACCGATGACCGACTTCGACGGTTTCGGCATCGTGCAACTCTACGACGCACGCAAATACTACCTGACGGCGAAAAAGGCTATTGCCAACAACACACGCCCGGATACCGACCTCTACACGCGCGGCGCGCTGCTGACCGAAACGAAAGTTGACATCAACGCCGGTCAATTCTCTTGCAACATCACAATTCCCGAATTTGCCGAAGCAGGCAACGACTCGATTATGCCGGTACGCATTATTGCCGTCGACCGCGACGACCGTATTTTCTCCGGCGTATGCCGACAGATTGTGATGAATCGCACCGATGCAGCCGCAATCGAGCCCGACACCGACGCGCCCGAAATCACGGCATTATACATCAACAATAAAGACACATTTGTCGACGGAATGGAAGTAGAGCCCGACATCGTGCTCTGCGCCGAAATCAGCGACAACGGAGGCATCAACGGCTCGTCGGAGAGCTTCGTATCGTCGATGACCGTACAACTCGACGGCGGAAAGACCACACGTCCCGTCGTCGGCTACTCGCCGCAAGACGACAATACGGGATTGATTCAGATGCCTTTCTACGACCTGTCGGAAGGTCGCCACGTCGCAGAACTGATAGTGCCCGACCTCAGCGGTAACGTCAGCCGAAGAACAATCTCGTTTACCGTCAATGCGTCTTTAGCCGAACGCCGAATCACGCTCGACCGCGCGTCATCGTTCGACGAAGTGACTATCGACATCGACAATGCCGACGGCGCACAAACTACACTCGTCGTCAAAAACTCACTCAACGACGAAATGCTGCGTAGCGATGTCACCTTCCCCTATCGCTGGGACCTCCGCGACGCCGAAGGCAATAAGCTCCCCGCCGGCGACTACGACATCTATGCCATCGTCGACGGCAGAGGCTCAAAAGTTCAGAAATTCGTTATACTTAAATAATATAACAACGTCACAAACATGAGATTGCGCTTTGCATTAGTCCTTTTGGCTACATTCATTGTGGCTACGGCTGCCGAAGTTCGATTCAAGCAAAACTCGGTGCTCTCCTCGGGCACGTGGGTCAAACTCAAAGCCGTCGAATCGGGCGTCTACGAAATCTCGTATGCCGAACTGAGCAAATACGGCTTTTCCAACCCGAAGAGCGTACGCGTTTATGCCAACGGCGGAAACTCGATTGACGAAAACTTCTTCCGCGACCACATCGACGACCTCGAGCAAACGCCCGTAATGCATAAAAACAGCAAAATCTACTTCTACACAAAAGGCATGATGCGCGATTCGCTCGTTGTCAACGAAGGCGATATGTCGCGCATATTCTACCCCATCCCGAATTCCTACTCCACCCACGGCGCAATCTTCCTGACCGACAGCGACGCCGAAGAGCCGCTGCTCGTCGCCGACCTGCAGTCGGACGAAGGCGCTGTCGACGAATGGTGCTCGACAGGCTTAGCCGTATGGTACGACAAGAAAAGCCTTTACAATCCCGGATTGACGGGACGCAAATTTCTCGGCGACAACATTCTGAGCAACAAGTCGATAACCTACAACATTCCCCTACCCGAATTGGCTCACGGCGGAAAAATCGACGTCAACGACAATCTTGCGCTGATGGGCGACGCTCTGATGGAACAATCGTTCGTGATGAACGGCAGAAATATGGGACTCTACTCGGGCAATGCCCTGGGAAGCAACTACGGACAGTCATACGTCGAATACGGCAATCTCAACTCCCGCGGTTGGCTCTACTCCGACAACGCATTCACCGACAACGGCACCGTCGACCTTACCATTTCGCTCAAATGCAACGGCACAATCAGCCGCGCTTGGGTCGACTACGTTGCTCTTACCTACCCAAGCAACCTCACTCTCCCCGACAACACACCGCAAATGCGCCACTTCGCTTACGCTAACGCAGCAATCGGACTTCGCTTCACAAACGTAGCCGCCGACAACCGCCTCGTATGGCTCGTCGACGAATACGGCGCCGACGGAACTCGACCTTTTGCCACGCGCAACCTCACGTTTGTTGACGTCGACGGAGATAGCGGTTTTTCGTTTGCTAAAACGAACAAATGGGAAGAATTCATCATCTTCGACACCGACCTCGAGCAACTTCGACCCGAATACATCGGTCCGGTTGCCAATCAAAATCTCCACGCATGCACGACACCCGACATGGTCATTATCACCAACGCCGACCTGCACCAACAAGCGGAACGATTGGCTGACTTCCACCGACAGAACCACGGCATGGACATACTTGTCGTCGACCAAAACGACATCTTCAACGAGTTTTCGGGCGGTATTCGCGACGTAATGGGCTACCGACTCTTCTGCAAAATGCTCTACGACCGCAGTCCCGAAAAACTTAAATATCTACTAATCTTCGGCGGCGGAACCTACGACAACCGCATGCTCTTCAGCGGTTCCAACGTCGACAGGCTGCTCACGTTCCAATCGGAAATCAGCAACAGCCAGAAGACATCATACTGCACCGACGACTTCTTCGGATATCTCGACGACAACACCAACAACTATATGTTGCGCCAACTCAACATAGCCGTCGGACGAATCCCCGTCGAAACGAGTGCCGAAGCAAAAGCATACGTCGACAAACTCATTAAATATATGTCGGCACAACCCGATGCCGATTCCGACCTGCTCAACAACTTTATGGTCATCGGTGAAGACGGTGACTCGTCATATCACGTCGAGCAGTGCGAATCGTTCATCAAAAACATCAACGCATCGGGTCGCTACACCGTAAATGCCAACAAACTCTACCGCGAAATCTACGACGCCGACGCGATGAATCCTCGCTTTGTGCAATACCTCAAGCAAGGACAAAACTTCGGGCTTTTCGTAGGTCACGGTACATGGCACTCGCTCACCCACGAGCAGAAAATCTGCGACATCGGCTCCGAACAAGAGACCTACTACGAGCATCCGCCGGTGTTCTACTTCTCGTCGTGCGACGTCGGTCGCTACGACAACGGCGGCGCAAATATGGCTACAAATATGATGCTTAACCAACACGGCGGCATCATTGCAGCCATCGCATCGTCGCGCGTCGCCATGATCGCCATCAACGGTATGGACTCAAACAGTTTTGCCAAAAGCCTCGCCAAAGGTCCCGAATACTACGGCGGACGAATGACCGTAGGTGCCGTGATGCGCGATGCCAAAAACAACTCCGGCGACTATTCCGACAACCGTCTGCGCTACCACCTGCTCGGCGACCCCGCAATGCCTATCATTCTCCCCGAAAACCGTATGGAGATTACCAAAATCAACGAATCGATGCTCGACAACTTCGACAATATCTACATAGCCGCCGAAGAACGCTTCACCATCAACGGCTGCATTCGCACAATCGACGGACTCGTCGACACCAACTTCAACGGCACAGCCACGCTGAAACTCTTCGACGCCGACAAATACATTATGCAGTCGTACGAATCAATCGTCGGCGAATCGGGCAACACCACTCGTCTGCCTATCGAAGTCTACGACCGCGGTCCAAAACTTGTCGAAATCTCCGCAAAAGTCGTCGACGGCACGTTCTCGACAACAATGGCGGTTCCGGCATTCGTCACCGCCGCCAATCTCGAGCATCTGCCAATCACGATGACCGCCGTTTCCGACCAAGGCACGGTCGTATCGGGCTCAACGCGCAAACTCACCATCGACCGAGGCGCTCGCGTGGAATTTGAAGACAACGTACCGCCGACAATCACCGAACTCTATATCGACGACAAAGATACGTTCGTCGACGGCGGGCAAGTACCCTCGTCGTTTGTCCTCCACGCCGAAGTGAGCGACAACCGCTGCCTTAACGTCGCCGACGAAGCGTTTGTAACGTCGCTGTCGGTGCAATTCGACGGCGGCAAAACATCCGCTCAAATCGAAGACTTCAATCCCACCGGCGAAGCCTCCGGAACTGCCGACCTGCGCGTCTATAACATGGCTGAAGGATTCCATACTGCCGAACTCACCGCCACCGATATGTCGGGCAACGTGGCTCGACGTATGATTACGTTCTACGTTTACGAAGACGACAAATACATTCTCGAAGTCGACAGCACGGTTGCCGCACCCGACGACTCTATTACGTTCGACGTGACCGGTCTCGGCAGCTACTCATCGGCACGGCTCTGCATCGTCGACAAAGCCGGAAATGTTGTGCTGCAACGCAACGTCAGTGCATTCCCCTACGTTTGGGACCTCACGCTCGACGATGGCGAAAAAATCGCTGCCGGCGACTATTCTGCATACGCCGTAGTCGACTCTACGGGTACAAAATACAAAAAAATAGTAGTGCTTAAGCAATAAAATCGCATTTTTTGAGTTATTCACATTGTAAGTATTGAATAAACGGAAAATGAAGATACAAAAGATTATAGTTTTTACACTGTTGCTCATCCTGTCGGCAGGACTGACAACAGCGACAGCCGAAGACCTCAAAAACGAGTTTAACCCGGTACAAACCGGCGTCACCTCGTTGGGAATCGCTCCCGACGCTCGCGGTGCCGCTATGGGCGACCTTGGTGTGGCTACCGAGCCCGACGCCTACAGCCAATATTGGAACCCGTCGAAATACGCTTTCGCCTACAGCACCGCCGCAGTCAGCCTTTCCTACACTCCGTGGCTCCGCAAACTCGTCAACGACATCTACCTCGCCAACTTGTCGGGCTACTGGAAAATCGGCGGTAACGACAACCAAGCCGTCAGTGCTTCGTTGCGCTACTTCTCGCTCGGCGAAGTGAACCTCACCGACGACTCAGGCGAAACTACCAATTCCGTAAATCCCTACGAAATGGCTTTCGACCTCGGATACTCGCGAAAACTCTCCGAAAACTTCTCAATGGGCGTCGCCCTGCGATATATCTACTCCGACTTGGCATTCAACGATGCATACTCGGCGGAACAACAATCAGGAGCATCTGCCTTCGCCGCCGACATCTCCGGATTTTTGACCACATACCCTATCATCGGTCGTAGCGAATGTCAATGGTCATGGGGTTTCAACATCTCCAACATCGGTTCGAAGGTGTCGTACAACGACGGTAACGACCCGGCATTCCTTCCCACAAACCTCCGCTTGGGAACAACATTCACCTTCCCCATTGCCGAGGCTAACACAATCGCCCTCTCGGTCGACGCCAACAAACTTCTCGTGCCTACTCGTCCGCGCCAAGCCGACTACAAGACCGAAGAAGGTGCCGACGACCAGGAAGCCTACGAAAACGCCCTCGAAGATTGGCGTAACACATCGTCGATCTCCGGCATCTTCAAATCGTTCAGCGATGCTCCCGGCGGATTCAAAGAAGAAATGCGCGAAATCACCGTTTCGGTCGGTGCGGAATATAACTACAACCAGCAATTCTTCCTCCGTACAGGTTATTTCTACGAAAACGAGATGAAGGGTAACCGCAAATACTTCTCGTTCGGCGCAGGCTTCTCGCTCAACGTTGTGCAACTCGACGCATCCTATATGCTCGCCACAGCGCAAAGCAGTCCTCTCGACCAAACGCTCCGCTTCTCGTTGACATTCGACATGGACGGACTTAAAAGCCTGATGGGAAAACGCAGATAATGGCATCACCGATAAACATACGCGTAGGAATGGGCTTCGACGTGCACCGACTCGTCGAAGGTAGAGAGTTGTGGCTCGGCGGCGTAAAAATAGAGCATAGCCTCGGGCTACTCGGTCACAGCGATGCCGACGTGGTCATCCACGCACTCTGCGACGCTCTGCTCGGCGCGGCAAACCTCCGCGACATCGGCTACCACTTCCCCGACAGCGACCCGCGCTACAAAGGCATCGATAGCAAAATCTTGCTTCGCAACGTGGTTGAACTCGTCAACAATGCCGGATATGCTTTCGGCAACGCCGATATCACAATTTGTGCCGAACGCCCGAAAATCAATCCGCACATACCGGCTATGGCAGCCACCCTCGCAGAATGCCTCGGCGCCGACCCCGCCGACGTGTCGATTAAAGCGACAACAACCGAACGACTCGGCTACACCGGCCGCGAAGAAGGCATCTCTGCCTACGCAACGGTTCTCATTGCAAAAATTTAACCTGCATTATTCACACTATTCCTACTGCAAGGACTAACTGACAACACCTAAGCGCAATGCTCGCTCTTCCTCTTTAAAGGTAGGATTTAGCCTTTATATCTGCTATTTACCCATATAGATGGCGGCTTGCTTAACTCGTTTGAACAGGTCGGTAGCAAACACAAAGTCGTTGAGCTGCTCGTTGTCGGAGTGGAAAATTTGGTCTTTATCGCCTTCCCAAGCCTTGTAACCTTTGTTGATAAACACGATGTTTTCGCCGATGCCGAGCACGGAGTTCATATCGTGCGTGTTGATTACGGTCGTAATGTTGTATTCGTGGGTAATGTCCCAAAGAAGTTCGTCGATAAGGATTGACGTACGCGGGTCAAGACCGGAGTTGGGCTCGTCGCAGAACAGGTAACGCGGATTCAACGCGATGGCACGAGCAATCGCCACACGTTTCTGCATACCGCCACTGATTTCCGCCGGATATTTATCGTCGGCGCCTTTCAGGTTGACGCGCTCGAGGCAGAACTGAGCACGGTCGCGCATTTCGGCAGCGGTCATTTTCGAGAACATCTTCAGCGGGAACATCACGTTGCCGAGCACGGTTTCGTTGTCGAACAAAGCCGACCCTTGGAAGAGCATACCGAGTTCGGTGCGCAAATCTTTTTTCTGTTGCGGCGTCATCTTCAGGAAGTCGCGCCCGTCGTAGAGCACTTCGCCCTCTTCCGGCGTAACGAGTCCGATGATACTTTTGACAAGCACGGTCTTACCCGAACCACTTTGCCCGATGACGAGGTTCGTTTTGCCCTTATGAAATTCAGCGTTTATATTGTGAAGAATCGTTTTGCCGTCGAACGATTTCGTTACGTTTTTTACTTCAATCATAACTATTGCAATAAGAGTCGGGTTAACAAAACGTCGAGAAGAAGAATGAGTACGCTGCTTGCCACAACGCTGTTCGTGCTGGCTTTACCAACTTCGAGTGCGCCGCCTTTGACGTAGTAGCCGTAGAACGAAGCCACGCTGGTGATTACCACAGAGAAGAACAGCGACTTGATGATGGCATACCACACATACCATTCCACAAAGTACGACTGGATACCGTAGATGTAGGTGTTGACCGGAAGAAGCCCCATGAGAGCAACGATATAGCCGCCGAAAAGTCCGGCGCACATACTGAATATTGTCAGTACGGGGATGAACGTGAGCAGGGCTGCTATCTTGGGAAGCACCAGGAAGTTGCATGAGTTAATGCCCATAATTTCGAGGGCGTCGATTTGCTCGGTGACGCGCATTGTGCCAATCTCAGAAGCGATGTTCGACCCGACTTTTCCGGCAAGAATCAAACAAAGTATCGACGACGAAAACTCGAGCAAGAGAATGTCGCGCGTCGCAAGTCCGACAGTATAGGCGGGCAACAACGGATTGGCAAAATTGATTTGCATCTGGATGGCACACACGGCGCCGATAAAGATGGATATGACTATAACCAACGGGATTGAGTCAATGCCGAGTTTCGAAATCTCCTGGACATAGCGTTTAAACGACTCTCGCATCCTGTCGGGCTTTGTAAACACTTTGCACATAAACAGCGCATAGCGTCCGAACGTTTCCAAACTTGATGTAATAAACATAATTCTTTTTTTTGCATTACAAAGGTACGAAAATTATATAGATTCCGCCAAATCACGCCCGACAAAGTGTAAACATTGCCCTTTTAGAAAAA
This sequence comes from Bacteroidales bacterium, assembly GCA_029224905.1. Lineage (GTDB taxonomy): Bacteria > Bacteroidota > Bacteroidia > Bacteroidales > Muribaculaceae > Limisoma. The sequence goes on along the minus strand of JAQXVL010000134.1, from coordinate 13,327 downwards.
TATTTTGAACCTTTAGGCATATTTGTTTAAATTGATAAACAGTACTCATTCTTCGTCAAAATCCATCAAATCACGGAAAATTTCTGTTAACAAACAATAAATTCACACCTTGGAATACATATTTAATTGGCAATGATTAAAAAAATCTTAACTTTGTAATTGTATTGTTACAAACCATTCGAAAATAATGACCGACATTCTAAGCCAATACGACCCGATTTGTCTGGAAGAAATGAGTGGTATCAAATTGATGAACCGGACAGACACAAAGTTTGTGACCAATCGACGGCGACTTTAGCAGTTGCTCGAAATGGCACAAACGAACTATCGTGTGCAAGAAATCGACGGTCTACGAATGGCGGCATACTACACGGTATATTTCGATACAGACGGGCGCGATATGTTTCTGACGCACCACAACGGCGTGCTCAACCGTCAGAAATTGCACATCCGGTCGTACGTCGATTCAGGGCTGAGTTTTTTGGAAGTAAAAACGAAAAACAATCATCGTCGCACGCGCAAGCGCCGCATAACAATCAACGATTTCGACCCCACCCGACCTCGCTACGACATTTCGTTCGCCTCGGGAAGCCCCGACGACTTGCTCTTCGGCGATTTTCTAACCGACAATCTGCGCTTCGACAAAGCTTCGGTCAGCGAACAACTCGAAAACCGGTTCAGCCGAATTACCCTCGTCAACCGCAAAAAGGCAGAGCGACTTACCATCGACAGTTCGCTGGAGTTTCGCAATCTGCGCACCGGCAACACCAAGAAGTTGGACGACCAGGTGATAATCGAACTTAAACGCGACGGACTCACCGAATCGCCCATCCTCGAGATGCTCCGACAACTGCGAATCCATCCGTTGGGATTCAGCAAATATTGCATGGGCACGGCAATGACCGACCCCGGCATAAAGCAGAATCGGTTTAAAAGCCGAATCCGCGACGTTGAGAAAATTTTACTTTAACCGATAATAATTAAAAACAAATACAATGGATGAATTTCTTAACCTTTTACCATCGACGCACTATCTGTCGATGCTTGTACGTTTCTGCATAAGCGTACTTTTTGTGTGGATAATAACCGACAAACTATACTATGCCAAGAGTCACCGACGCGACTTCTACTTCACGTTCATGCTCACGTCGGTAGCCGTATTTTTCTTGGTATTTTTTATGATATTCATGCTCGAAGACATGAAAACCAAGACGAGCATCGGTATCGGCATCGGACTGTTCGGCATCTTCAGCATTATGCGCTATCGCACCGACGCTATGCCGGTTCGCGAGATGACCTACCTGTTTGTCATCATCGCACTGTCGGTCATCAACGCCATCGCAGCTTCGGCTTCGGCTTTGGAAATCATAATTATCAACGGCATCGTCATTTGCGCAATTTGGCTGTGTGAGCGGCACCTCAAGTTACGACCGGCAAAACTCGTGCAGTACGACCGCATCGAATTGATTGTTCCCGAGCGCCGCAGCGAACTCATCAGCGACCTTGAGAAACGCCTCGGACTGAAAATTACATCAGTGGAAATCGGCGCAATCGACATGCTTCGCGACATGGCTATTGTCAAGGTATACTACGAAGGTAACGCCCAAAGCAGCGAAGACAAAAAACTGAAACTTTCGAAAGACGACCTCACCGAAACTCAACAATAACACCATAGGACTATGAAAATTAGCAAACGTATCGCCGTGGCATGCCTCGTTGCTTCGGCACTTGCACCGACCGTGCAAGCCGCCGACAACGACTTCGGAATGTGGTATTCCGTATCGGCGGAGAAAAAGATAACAAAGAAATGGAGTGCGGAAATCGAAGCCGAAATGCGTACGCGCAACGACGCACGCACTTGGGACCGTTGGAGCGCCTCAGCGTCGGCGAAGTATAAACTCACGAAGTGGCTCAATGCCGAAGTGGCATACGTATTTCTCAACGACAACAACCCGGAGAAAATCAGCTATCACACCAACGGCGACTACAACAATTGGCGCCCGTCGTATTGGGGCACGCGCCATCGTTTCAACGTGTCGCTGACCGGGAAAATCGGCTTTGGAGGCTTCGAATTGTCGCTGCGCGAACGTTGGCAGTACACCTATCGTCCGGAAGCGACTACACGGCGCTACGACTTCGACAACAGCGAATGGGAAGACGTGGCTGTGCGCGGCAAAGGCTCTAACGTGCTTCGCTCGCGCCTGCAAGTGGAATACAACATCCCGAAGAGCAAAGTCGACCCGCACGCTTCGGTCGAACTCTTCAACGCTTGGAACGTCGAGAAAGTGAGATACACCGTCGGCGCGGATTGGAAAATCCGGAAAAAACACGTCATCGGCGTCAACTACATCTACCAATCAATCAACGGTGACGACGTCGACAACGACCCCAACAGCAACATCGTGAGCCTAAGTTACAAATTCAAATTCTAACCGACAATGAAACCAACATTTGGCAACATATATGCCCTTGCCGCAGCGCTCAGCCTGACAGCGTGCGTCAACGACGACACCGACTTCGGCGACGTTATTATCGACAGCAGTTTCGAGCCGGTGGCGATAGCCTTCAGCAACGACCCTGCCGACGACGGTGCGGAAACAATTCCCGCAGGCGACAACGACTACGTTGAGAACAATGCGTTTGCCTACACCGTGACCATTACCTATAGCAACGACGGCGCACAACTCAGCGGCGCCACGACGGCAGTTTCCGCCACGGTCGACGGCGCTCACGTCACGGTGCGTTCTGTCGGCAGAAGCGTTCACTACATCGTTCGCGGCGAATCGAATAACGGCTCGTTGAAGGTCTACAACACCAACAAATACAAACTTACGCTCGACGGCGTTACGCTCCATAATCCCAACGGAGCAGCCATCAACAACCAATGCGGCAAGTCGCTCTACCTGGTGCTCGCCGAAGGCAGCAACAACACCCTCTCTTGCGGCGCATCGGCACAGACCATCGTCGGCGAGGACCTCAAAGGCGCAGTGTTCAGCGAAGGACAAATCATCCTCAGCGGAAGCGGTATGCTCACCGTGGAATCGAACTACCGCAACGGCATCGCCACCGACGACTACCTGATTGTTCGTCCCGGCAACGTCGTCAACGTCAGCAGTTCGGCTGGCAACGCCATTAAAGCCAACGACGGTGTGGAAATCCGCGGCAGTGCGCTCAACCTCTACACCAACGCTGCCGGAAGCAAAGGCATCAACAGCGAAGCCGACATTACCGTTTCGGGTGGTCGCACCACGGTGGTGGTCGATGGCGACTACCTTATCAACGAGGTCGACACGACAAGCAGCGCGGCTATCAAATGCGACAGCACGACCTACATCCGCGGCGGACGCGTACTTCTGAAAAGCAACGGAAAAGGTTGTCGCGGCATCAATTCCAACTTCGGCATCAACGTCAGCGGCGGCGAACTCAAAGTTGTAACGACCGGCATAGCCGAAGTGTCGACGCCCTACGCCCTGAAAAGTGACCGCGACATCAACGTCACCGCAGGCAGCGTCTACCTCTACAGCAGCCATGGCGCAGTGACTAAAGTGGATGAAGGCTACAACTTTAACTACTCGCCGGGTTGGGCATCCAAAACCGAGCGAGGGCGTTGGTTCTTCGAAGTGGATTATTAAGAGCTACTTTTTCGGTTTTTTGCGAAAGAAGTGTTTGAGGCTTTCGCTATCGGCGCCGAGGCGTATCGCTTCGGTGGCGAAACGCTCTGCGTCGTCGTAGCGATACTGACGGTCGGCAAGCGATGCCTTGATAACGTAAATATCCGGATTGGCGGGGTCGAGTTTCTGCGCCTCAACCAAGTCGGCTTGCGCTTCCTGAAATTGGTCGAGGGCAAGATAGCACTCTGCGCGACTCAGGTAGTTCGATTGTCGGTTTTCCCGCTTGATAACTTCCGAATACATCAAAATAGCGTTGGGATAGTCGCCGCGAATCTTGTAGAGCAAAGCCACGCCGCGCTTGGCGTCGATATTATTCTTATCGGCAGCGAGCACCTCCTCGAAGTCGGCTTGCGCCTGCTCAAACTTGCCGAAGCCCAGAGCCAGCATACCGTGGAAATACTTCGCATCGAGGTCGGAAGCGTCGAGGCGCATAATGCGCTCGAAATCGTCGTAAGCGCGGATTGTGCTGTCCATATCGATATAAAGAAGCGCGCGATTACGAATTATGGTAACGGCGTTTGGCGTAATCGCCAGCGCATTGTTGTAGTCGGCGAGCGCATCGTTGAGCCGCCCCATATTGCGATGGACCGTGCCTAAATTCGACAAAAGAATAAAGTTGGTAGGCTCGCCGGGGCGCTGCTTAAGCGCTGTCAGGAGCATACGCTCCGCCATTTCCCAATTCTGCTTTTCCGCATAACGGTCGATTGAGTCGATGCAGTTTTCGTAGCGTTGCGCCCATGCCGAGAAGGCAAGAAGCGCGAGTATGACGGTATAAAGTGTTCGTTGCATAGAAGAATTTTCGGCAAAAATATAGCAAAAAATCGAGTAATCGAACAAATACAACACTTCTTAGCATTCTTTTGGCGTCGTTAGTTCCGAGAATGACGAAATTTGCGTAATTTTGCAGTCGAAAACGAGTGGCAACATGAATCTACTACAAATACTCTTAACAGCAGCGCCTTCTTCGGAACAAATCGCGGAAAAAGCGGCAGAAGATGCCGAAAAATTGTCGTCGTGGGCTGACCAATTTGCCGGACTGCCCGTCGACAAAGTCATCGAGAAACTCCTCACCGGAGCCGTCGACTTTGCATTGAAAATCTTGGCGGCACTTGTGGTGTTCTACGTCGGAAAATTCATCATCAACCGAATCCACAAAAGCGTCAGAGCGCTGATGCGACGCCGACATGTCGAAAAATCGCTTGCCACGTTCATCCTTTCCGTGCTTAAGGTAACGCTGCTCTTCCTGCTCATAATCATCGTTATTTCGATACTCGGCATCGAGACAAGTTCGTTCATCGCCTTGTTTGCCTCGGCAGGTGTTGCCATCGGTATGGCGTTGAGCGGCACGTTGCAGAACTTTGCCGGCGGCGTATTGATTCTGCTACTCAAGCCCTATAAGGTCGGCGACTTCATCGAGGCACAAGGATTCACCGGAACGGTCAAAGAAATACAAATCTTCAACACGGTCATCAACACCCCCGACAATAAGTCGATATACATACCCAACGGCGGACTGTCGACCGGGTCAATCAATAACTACAGCCGCGAAGACTATCGCCGAGTCGACTGGACTGTGGGCATCTCCTACGGCGACGACTTCGACGTGGCAAAACAAGCCATCCTGGCAATCATCGATGCCGACGACCGAATCGTCAAAGGCAGTATGCTCGCCGACAAGCAACAGCGCCTCAAAGGCGATGCGCCTAAGCAAGCCGAAACCGCAGCAAGCACCGACGATGAGGAGGAAAAGCCGCGCCGTCGCTCCCTCTTCGGTTTTCTCAGCCGCAAGCATCGCGAATATCGCGAAAAGATGGAGCAACGACTTGCCAACGAAGTGCCGCATGCCGACATCGACTGCACCCCGTTCGTAGCGCTGCAAAGCCTGAGCGACAGCAGCGTCGACATCACCGTCAGAGCATGGGTGCCGACAGAATTCTACTGGCCGGTCTACTTCGACGTCAACGAACGCATCTACAAAGAACTGCCGAAAGCGGGCATTTCGTTCCCCTTCCCGCAGATGGATGTGCATATTCAGAAAAACTGACAAAAAGCGATTCGTTTTTATAGCGAACCGCTTTTTTAATATTATTTATAACAAAAATATGTGATAACAGGAGTGATATCACAAAAACAATCCTTATATTTGCGTATAAGAATAAAAACGCACCGACGCAAGCAGTTGCTCCGATGAGCAAAACGCAAGTTAACAGCGCAGTTGCGACCACCATATACCCGCTGTAACACACTGACAATCAGCGGACACCGTAGGAAATACGGCTTTACAGACTAACCGCCTCAAGCGGTCGGAGACTTGATAAAAATAAAAACAACATAAATGATAAGTAAATGGAATTACTTACCCCTTACAACCGAAGAACAAGAATTAGAGATTGCGTTGGCAAAAAAGTTTGCCAACAGTCCTGCGATAGCTGAACTATTGGTTCAGCGAGGCATCACGACTGTTGAGCAAGCTGAACACTTTTTCAATCCTTCTCTATCCGACCTGCACGACCCGTTTCTGATGCAGGATATGGATAAGGCTGTAGACAGGCTTAACCGAGCCATGGGGTCTAAAGAGAAGATATTGGTATACGGCGACTACGACGTTGACGGTACAACGGCAGTTGCTTTGGTATACAAATATCTACGTAACTACTACTCCCACGTGGAGTACTACATTCCGACGCGCGACGAAGAAGGCTATGGCATCTCGATAAAGAGCATAGACCACGCTGTCGAAACGGGTGTAAAACTGATTATTGTGCTTGATTGTGGTATCAAAGCAATCGACGAAATCGCCTATGCCGGCAGTCACGGCATAGACTTCATCATTTGCGACCACCACGTTCCCGACGCCATCCTCCCGGATGCGTGCGCTATCCTCAACCCGAAATTGGAGGGTAACACTTATCCCTACCCGCACCTCTCAGGCTGCGGCGTGGGCTTTAAGTTTATGCAAGCCTTTGCCCAAAGCAACGGGCTCGACGGTCGTCACGACCTCTACAACCTGCTCGACTTGGTGGCTGTCAGCATCGCAGCCGACATCGTGCCCATGACCGGCGAAAACCGCGTGATGGCTCACTACGGACTCAAGCGACTCAACACCAATCCCAACACCGGGCTGAAAGGCATCATCAAGATTTGCGGACTCAACAACCGCGAGATTACTATCAGCGACGTAATCTTCAAAATTGGACCGCGAATCAACGCTTCCGGACGTATGCAGTCGGGAATGGAAGCCGTCGAACTGCTTACCGCAAAAGATTTTGCCGACGCTTACGCCAAGAGCAAAAACATCGACCAGTATAACCGCGACCGCAAAGAACTCGACAAGCGCATCACCGAAGAGGCTAACAAGATTCTCGAAGAGCGCGGCGACGTAGATTCGGACAACAAAACCATCGTTATCTACAACAAAAACTGGCACAAAGGCATCATCGGTATCGTTGCTTCGCGCTTGACCGAGCTATACTACAAGCCGGCTGTCGTGCTTACGCTCTCCAACGGACTCGCCACAGGGTCGTCGCGCTCCGTGCAAGGCTACGACATCTATCAAGCAATCGAAGCGACACGCGACTTGCTCGAAAACTTCGGCGGACATACCTACGCAGTCGGACTTTCGATGAAAGAAGAAAACATCGACGAATTTACCCGCCGATTTGAGAAATATGTGGCTGAGACTATTACCCCGAACCAGTTGACTCCACAAATCGACATCGACACCTATATGAAGTTCGAAGAGATTACGCCCGAATTTCTGGCTTGCCTGCAAAAGTTCAACCCGTTCGGTCCCGGCAACCAAAAGCCGATTTTCTGCACGCGCAACGTGATGGACTACGGCACCAGCAAACTCGTGGGCAAAAACCTCGAACACATCAAACTCGAACTCGTCGACAACTCTTCGGGTACGGTTATCAACGGTATTGCGTTCAACATGAAGCAATATTTCGACCACATCAAGTCGGGCAAAGCCTTCGACATCTGCTACACCATCGAAGAGAACAAGCATCCAAACAACGCGAACCAATATCAGTTGTTTGTCAAAGAGATACGCACCGACACGAAACCACGCCAGGATGTCTGAAGATATCTATGAGATTCTTCGCCGGTATTGGGGCTACGACTCCTTTCGCGAGCGACAAGAAGATATAATCAGGTCGGTACTCGCCGGAAACGACACATTGGGTTTGCTTCCTACCGGAGGAGGCAAATCCATTACGTTTCAGGTGCCGGGGATGGTGCTCGACGGGCTTACGCTGGTCATCACGCCGCTGATTTCGCTGATGAAAGACCAAGTCGACAACCTGCGCCGACGCGGTATCAAAGCCCTCTACATCTACTCCGGACTGCGTCGCCGAGAGATTGACATAGCCATCGACAAGTGCATCTACGGCAAATACAAATTTCTCTACATTTCGCCCGAGCGACTATCGTCGGAGACGTTCTCGAACGCGCTTCGCTATATGAACGTGTCGCTGATAGTCGTCGACGAAGCGCACTGCATCTCGCAATGGGGCTACGACTTCCGACCGTCGTATCTGAAAATTGCTTCCGTGCGCGAACTATTCCCGAAGGTCCCGGTGCTGGCACTGACGGCAACAGCCACGCGCGAAGTGGTCGACGACATCAAAGAGAAGTTGGCTTTCCGCGGGAGCAACGTGTTGCGAAAGAGTTTCCGCCGCACGAATCTCTACTACATCGTCCGTCGCTGCGAAGACAAGATTCAACGCCTCACCTACATCCTCAGCCATTCGTCGGGCAGCGCCATCGTCTACGTGCGTAGCCGCCGCAAAACCAAGCAAATTGCCGACGAACTCAAAGCAGAAGGCTTTTCAGCCGACTTCTATCATGCCGGGCTGGCTACCGAAGACAAGCAAGACCGTCAAGACCGCTGGACCGACGGACGCACACGCATCATCGTGGCTACAAACGCATTCGGCATGGGCATCGACAAGCCCGACGTCCGAGTTGTTGTGCACGTTGACGTGCCGAATTCCATCGAAGAATATTACCAAGAGGCAGGACGTGCCGGGCGCGACGGACTGCGCTCCTACGCCGTGATGCTCTCGTCGCCGCACGACCGCGCCACCCTCAAGCGACGCATCACAGAGGCTTTCCCCCCGAAAAAAGACATCTACCTACTCTACGAGCGCGTATGCAACTTCCTCGAAATCGGCATGGGCGAAGGCTTCGAGCAACTCTATGAGTTCAACCTCAACCTCTTCTGCACACAATACCAATACAACCCAAAGATTGCGCTCAGCGCACTGAAACTGCTCACTCAGGCGCGCTATTTCGAGTTTATCGAAGAGGTTGAAACGCAGTCGCGCATCATGATTATCGCCGAAAAACGCGAAATCTATGCGCTCAAATGCCCCGAAAACTACGACCGCATTCTCGAAATAATCTTGCGAAACTACACGGGACTCTACTCCGAATACGTCTTCATCGACGAATTCGCCATCTCCTATCGCTACAACATCCCGCTGCAGACCATCATCGACGCGCTGATTTTCTACAACCGCGAGCACGTGTTGCACTACATCCCCCGCCGACGCACACCTTATATATATATGACAAGCGCTCGCGTCGACCTAAAATACGTCGAACTGCCCAAATCGGTCTACGAAGACAGCCGCGCGCGACTCGAGAAACGCATCAACTCGATTATCGAATATGCGTTCAACACTGAAGAATGCCGCGAAGGAATCATCCTGAAATACTTCGACGAAAAGCCGGAGCCGTGCAAGCACTGCGACGTGTGTATAGAGAAAAAACCTCGGCAAAAAGACGTTGCCGAGGATTTGCAGAAGGGCATCTTCTATATGTTGTCGTTGCAACCGCGAACGATGTCGGAACTTGTCGACACACTGTCGTTCCGTCCCGACGATGTCGTCAATATGGTGCGTTTTTTAGTCGACGAGGGCTACGTAGCCGTCAATGACGGCAAGTACACGTTGATGCGCCGTTAGAGCGCATTTCTTAAATTTTTACGCTCGCGACGCATCCACAAGGCAAACCAAGCCAAGCTCAACGCCGTGCACGCAATTCCCGCAGGATAAGCAATCGACGGCGACAGGTGGAAACATTCGGGCGCGATGAACAAATAAGTCGACGAAACAGCAGTCATAAACAGTGCCGGAATGAGCGACACCACATATAATTTCCGCTCGCGAACCAGATAGACTGTAACAGCCCAAAGCGTAAACACCGAAAGCGTTTGATTGAACCACGCAAAGTAGCGCCAAACGACGTCGAAACCGGCTTTATCAGAAGTCGACCAAAGTATCAACAAAATGGTCACGGCAAAGATAGGCACGGTCAGCACAAGACGCTTGGCAATAGTCTTTTGCGGCAGTTTAAGGAAGTCGGCGGCAATCAGACGCGCCGTACGCAGAGCGGTGTCGCCCGTCGAAATCGGAGCGGCAATGACGCCGAGCAGCGCAAGGATACCGCCAATGGTGCCGAGATGCGTCTTTGTGATAGTGTCGACAATCACTGCGGCATTATTTTCGTCCATACCGTTTTCGCCGAAGAAGCACGTTGCCGCAGCCGCCCAGATAAGTGCCACGATACCTTCGGTAATCATTGCACCGTAGAAGGCAGGACGTCCGTGATGTTCGCTCTTGAGGCATTTTGCCATCATCGGACTTTGCGTTGCGTGGAAGCCGGAAATGGCGCCACAAGCAATGCTGACAAACATTATCGGGAATATCGGGAACGACTCCGGATTAGGATGCGTATTGCTGATGCCGTCCCAGATTTCGGGAATCGCCGGATGGCTGATGAGTAGAGTCACCAAGATGCCCAGCGCCATAAAGATGAGCGCTGCGGCAAAGAGCGGATAGATGCGGCCGATGACCTTGTCGATAGGCAACAGCGTGGCAAGCAGATAGTAGACGAAGATGACAATAATCCAGAAGTTAAGGTCGAGCGTTTCGGGCGTGAGTTTGGCAAGTAGCCCTGCCGGACCCGACAGGAAGACAACGCCGACGAGAATCATCAACAGCAGCGAAAACACGCGCATAACTTGTTTTGTCGGCATACCAAGATACCTGCCAACCGTTTCCGGAAGGCTTTCGCCGCCGTTGCGCAGCGACAGCATACCCGCTAAATAGTCGTGAACGGCGCCGGCAAACACAGTTCCGAGCACAATCCAGAGGAACGAAGCCATACCGAATTTTGCGCCGAGGATGGCGCCGAAAATCGGACCGAGCCCGGCGATGTTAAGAAATTGAATCATAAAGATTTTCCACGTCGGCATCGGTATGTAGTCTATTCCGTCGGCTTGGCTCAACGCCGGTGTTTGGCGATTGTCCGGACCGAACACGCGCTCAATAAATTTGCCATATACGAAATACATGGCAACCAAAAAACATAGACACAGGATAAAGGTAATCATCTGTAGATTTATTTTAATGCAAGGACACCGACTTAGCCGATGTCCTTGCAATTATTCTGTTGTATTGGAAAGTTTAGCAGGGGCGACCGGTAATTTTGGTCACTACCGCTTTTATTTGATTGGCAATGTCGTTGGCTTTTTCGATGGTATCAGCCTCCGAGTAGATTCGAATAATCGGCTCGGTATTGCTCTTGCGCAGGTGTACCCAGCAGTCGGCGAAGTCGATTTTCACGCCATCGATGTCGGTGATTTTCTCAGCCTTATACTGCTCTTTGACAGCAGCAAGGATGGCGTCGACGTCGATGTCGGGCGTAAGTTGAATCTTGTTTTTCGCGATGCTGTATTGCGGATACTCCTGCTTGAGTTGGCTGACGGTTTTGCCCTTCTTGGCGAGCAGAGTCAAGAAGAGAGCCACACCGACGAGGGCGTCGCGGCCGCAGTGGCTTTCGGGATAAATCACACCGCCATTGCCTTCACCGCCGATAACGGCACCGACGCGACGCATCTCGGTCACTACGTTAACCTCGCCTACGGCAGAGGCTGAGTAGGTGCAACCGTGGCGCAGCGTGACGTCGCGAAGAGCACGCGACGACGAGAGGTTCGACACGGTCGGACCGGGCGTTTGCGACAGAACGTAGTCGGCAACGGCTACGAGAGTATATTCTTCGACAAACATTTCACCGTTTTCCATCACGATGGCGAGGCGGTCGACGTCGGGGTCGACAACAAAGCCGACGTCGGCGCAACCGGTCTTCATCAAGTCGGAGATGCCGGTAAGATTCTCTGGAATCGGCTCCGGAGTGTGAGCGAAATGTCCTGTCGGGTCGCAGTTGAGTTCTATAACATCCTCAACGCCGAGCGCACGCAGAAGTTTCGGCATCACAATGCCGCCCACCGAGTTAACGGCGTCGATAGCCACGCGGAAGTGCGCCGCCTTGATGGCTTCGCGGTCGACAAGACGCAGTGCCAACACGCTGTCGATATGCTTGTCGCTATAAGTATCTTTGATATATTCTTTGCCGAGGTTGTCGACTTCGGCAAATTCGAACGACTCATCTTCGGCTATAGCGAGTACCTGTTTGCCTTCGGCATCGCTAAGAAATTCGCCGTGCTCGTTGAGCAACTTCAGCGCATTCCATTGCTTGGGGTTGTGCGATGCAGTAAGGATGATACCGCCGCAAGCGTTTTCCCAGACAACAGCGAGTTCGGTAGTCGGAGTGGTTGCCAAGCCGATGTTGACAACATCGAATCCCATGCCGGTGAGTGTGCCGACAACGACGTCGTTGACCATCTTGCCCGACAAGCGCGCATCGCGCCCAACGACTATGGTATTGCTCGTTTTTGTAGTCGACTTGCGGATAAAAGTAGCGTAAGCCGCTGTAAATTTGACAATGTCGAGGGGATTGAGGCCTTCGCCCGCTTTTCCTCCGATGGTGCCACGAATACCGGAAATAGATTTGATAAGAGACATTGTGTTTATGGTTTTATGGTTGTTATGTTAAACTTTTGGTTTATAATATTTTATGTGATAGAGATAAGGGACGACGTACGACATTTCGTCGTAGAATCCGTATTGGCTCTTAACGAGCAGATTCACTTCACAGTCGATGCCGAGATAAGCCAGCGGCATTTGGATGCCGTAGCCGTATTGAATTGACGACTCGAGGCTGTAGTTGTTGTAGCGGAAACTGTTGTACGACACGTCGTCGTAGTTGCCCGTCGGAGTTTCGTCGAGACCTTGAGCGTAGTTGAGTATGCTGATACGTCCGTAGCGGAAGTAGATGCTTTGGTCGGTTTCGGCGCGGTTGTTTTCGCGGTCGCCGGGATTGATTACTTGCATATATACGTTTCCGTCTTTGTCGAGGCGGTAGTACGGTGCATCTTCGCCGCATTCGAAAACGGTATCGGCGGGGATACTCAACTCTACGCGCTGATTGGCAAGAAACGAGTTGACGGCTTTTTCTTCGTCTTCAAGATATTCGTTGTAACTCTTCGAATCCTTACACGATGTTATTATGGCAGCAAATGCCGCGAGAGCAATGAATAGTTTCAGTTTCATTTATTGTAGGTTGCTTAAATCGTTTAAAAGTTGATGATATGTTGCAATTGCTTCTTCCATCGAGCCGCGGAATTCGCCTCCGGCAGCGTTTAGATGGCCTCCGCCGTTGAAATAGCGTGTGCAGAACGTGTTGACGGCAAAATCGCCTTCGGAGCGCATCGACACTTTGACGTAGCCGTTTTCTTGGCGGAAGAA
>JAQXVL010000133.1 GCA_029224905.1 Bacteroidales bacterium | reverse complement strand
GACAACTCCGGACTGCAGGCAGGCGACGTTGCATTGGATTGTTCGGGTGTGCTTCTCACCCTCGACGTGACGGAGAAAACCGTCGACGAGGCGATAGAGCGCAACCTGAATCTTATTATATCTCATCACCCACTTCTTTTTAAACCCGTTAAACAAATTTCGCCGGATTCCGCCGTCGGTCGAATCCTTATCAAGGCTATCCGCCACGGCATAGCAATCTACTCGGCACATACGTCGCTCGACAACGCTTGGGGCGGCGTGTCGCATCGCATGGCGCAACTTCTCGGCATGACCGACATCAGCGTGCTCGAGCCGCAAAGTGCAACGCTGGCGAAAGTTGTGGTATTCGTTCCAACCGACTACGTCGACGCCGTTGCCAATGCTATGTTTACCGCCGGAGCCGGGCATATCGGCGACTACGACTCTTGCAGCTACCGCATGCAGGGGACAGGCTCATTTCGTGCGCTCGACGCTGCACAACCTTTCGTCGGCAACATCGGCGAAGTGCACTGCGAACCTGAAACGCGCATCGAGGTGATTGCCCGTCGCAGCAACGTCGACCGCATCGTCTCGGCTATGCTCAAAGTGCACCCCTACGAAGAGCCCGCATTCGACATTATCGCCCTCGACAACGCAGACAAGCGCGCCGGGTCGGGCGTGGTTGGCAACATCGACTGTTGTACGCTTGCAGAACTGCTCACGCGCTTAAAAGACCGATTCAACGTCGCTGCGATACGTTATGCGGGCGACAGCAACGGCAAAGTGCGTCGCGTGGCGCTTTGTGGCGGCAGCGGTGCGTTTCTCATCAGCAATGCAATCGCAGCAGGTGCCGACATCTACGTAACCGGCGACTTGAAATATCACGATTTTACCACCTTCGCCGACCGAATCGCACTTGCCGACATCGGCCACTACGAAAGCGAGCAATGCGCAAAGCAAATTCTCGCCGACATCATCTCAAATAAATTCCCCGACATGCCGGTCCGTATGACTGCGTCGGACACTAATACGATTAAATACTTTTAATTATGGCAACAAATAAAGAAATGACTACCGAGCAACGGCTCAAAGCAATCTACGAATTGCAAACGATTCTTACTAACATCGACAAGATTAAAACCGTTCGCGGCGAACTTCCTCTCGAAGTGAAAGACCTCGAAGACGAAATCGAAGGCCTCAAAACGCGCATCCAAAAGTTTAAAGACAACGCCGAAGAACTTCGCAAAAACATCGCCAAGCAAAACAACGACATCCTCACTGCAAAAGCTGACATCGACAAATACACCGCTCAGCAAAACGACGTTCGCAACAACAAAGAATACGACTTCCTCGCCAAAGAAATCAACTTCAAAGGCCTTGAAATCGAACTTTGTGAAAAGCGCATCCGCGAACACACCGAGCAAGCAGAACGCATCGAAAGCAACATCACTGCCGCTCAAGAGCAACTCGAAGACCGCGAACACATCCTCGCCGACAAGAAAAAAGAACTCGACGAAATCATCTCCGAAACTCGTCAAGACGAGGAAAAACTATACGCTAAAGCAAAAACCATCGAAGGCAAAATCGACGACGAACGCCTCCTGCAAGCATTCAAGCGCATTCGCCGTAACGCTCGCAACGGCTTGGGCGTAGTTACCGTTGAGCGTAACGCTTGCGGTGGCTGCTTCAACCGCATCCCGGCTCAACGCCAAATGGAAATCAAAATGCACAAAAAAATCATCGTCTGCGAATACTGCGGTCGCATCATGATCGACCCCGAACTCGCCGGCGTCGAAGAATAACAAGCCTACATTTGTCATAGCGCATCGCAACGAGAGTGTATCAAAATTCTGATAATTGATATACTCTCGTTTTTTGTCAACATAAACCAATCTTCGCGCTCTGCAACACTGCTGTATGCTGCGAACGCACAACCTCATCGTGTCGAAGATACGATGAGGTTGAAAAGCCCCGGAGGGGCGTCAATTGTGGGTAACGCCGGGTTCAGTGCCGGAGGTACTTAACCCGGTGAACGGCAACGTCATAGATATTCGAACCTTGGAGAGGTTCGGTCGTGATAGCTGATAAGTTCTATATCCTTCTAACCGCGCGACAGCGCCTAATAACCGCATTAAAAATGCCGAATATCCACGCCGCAGGCGTCTACTATCACCACCGAGCATCTCCGAAGCTCGCACTCTAATATACTGTATTTCACCAAGTTGAACCTCTCCGAGGTTAAACTTGGTGTTACCCACGACTGCTGTACCTCCGGCACAGCCACCACAGCCGTATCTTCGACACGGCTGTTGCACAAAGTCGCTACTCAATTCTCATATTTGAGAGATAATTTCCTCTATTAATTGATTAACAAGAAATGGCGTATAGGCTCTTTTGTTTTACTTCATTCTTTATCTTAGCATACAAATTTAGGTTAAAAAACATGCTGTACAACATATTTTTAACAAAACCATGGTAGTTACTATGCAAAAACGCCGAATTTTGTTAAAATGTTAAAAACAACACACGATTCCACCTAAAAGACCTTAAACTTTGCCCAATTCGTCGCAGGGCGTTTGGCGCAACGCAAAAAAATCAGTAAATTTGTAGGTGTAAAACAAAAAGCAATACAAACCACGCATGAAACGTAAACTCATCATATTGGCAATCCTTTTGACGGCAGTCTTCGGCGCAAGCGCGCAGACAGTCATCAAAGGTGATATCTCTACAGCTACGGGTAAAGATATCGTCAACAGTGCCATGGAGTTTATCGGCACACCCTATCGCTACGGCGTGATGAATCCCAAGCGCGGATTCGATTGCTCAGGCTTTACTTCCTACATCTACAGCAAGCAGAACATCTTCCTGCCGCGTTCGTCGCGCGACCAGTTCTGCAAAGAAACCGAAATTAAAGACCCGAAAGACCTGCAAAAAGGCGACCTCGTATTCTTCAGCGGTCGCGGCGGCAGCAAAAGCCGCATCGGTCACGTCGGCATCGTTACCGAAGTTAACCCCGAAACCGGAGAGTTCAAATTTATCCACTCCGCATGCTCGTCGGGCGTAACGATAACCCACTCCACCGAAGCCTACTACGCAAAGCGCTACGTCGGTGCATGCCGCGTGCTCGAACCGCAAAAAGAGGAAGCCCAACAACCCTACTGGGCAGTACCCACCTTCAAATTCTTGGAATAAGAGTTTTGTTCATAGCATAAGGTAGCAGTCACGATTTCTCGTGGCTGATTTTTTTTGCAATACATGATATAAAGCACACAAAAACCGACAATTTGGCTTGCTATTTTGATATATTCTTTGCAAATTTGCGGTGACAAACTAATTTTATAATAATGAAAAAAATAATGTTAATGTTTTTGGCGTTGTTGCCGGTGGCAGCAAGCGCCATTGAAAAGCCATTCGACTACACTTTCTTCGACAACAGTCGTATGGCAGGAGATTATTTCTATTCGAAAGTCGACTACACATCACCATCGTGGGTTGAAAATTCGCGCAAGCGTCTTCCGGTAGACGCCGACTACGTGTCGCCCGGCAACTCATTGCGCCTGCACTACATTGCAGCAACCGGCGGCGACTGGACCGCGCGCATCCTCTACTGCCCGGTGCGCGGCAACGACTTCTTCCGCTTCCCCGACGTGCTGGCGATGAACGTCAACACCACATCGACTGCCGCACTTCCACGCGTGGCTATCCAGTACACCGACTCTACGCTTTCGAAGTCGGTCGAAATGGCGAAATATCTTCGTCCGCTCGCCGGAAACTGGCAACGCGTGGAGATTCCGTTGGCAGACCTTGGCGTTTCGCTTGGCGGCGCTGACGCAAAGAGCATGGGTGCTTCGAATTTCTTCAACGTATCGGCTATCGAAGTTGCCGAAATCAAGAAATTCGCTGCCGTAGTGTTCAGCCAAGGCGACTGCGACGGCGCTGAGCACACGCTAAAAATCGACGACGTCGAACTCCTTCCGTCGACTCGCCCGCAGTCGAACCTACAAGCGCCGAAAATCGTCGAATCGAAAGGCTACGAACGCCACATCGACCTGCGCTGGACCGACAATTCCGAGGGCGTAAAATACTACAAAATCTATCGCTCGCTCAACGGCGGCGCTTTCGAGCCCGTCGGCATCTCCAAGCCGTGGATTGACCGCTACGCCGACTATATCGGCATCGTGGGCGCAAAAGCGCAATACAAAGTGTGCGCCGTCGACTACTCGTTCGCAGAATCGCCGCTCAGCGAGGTCGCTTCGGCACAAACACGCCCGATGACCGACGACGAACTGCTCGACATGGTGCAAGAAGCCAACTTCCGTTACTACTGGGAAGGCTGTGAGCCAAACAGCGGACTCGCTCGCGAAAACATCCCCGGACGCAGCGATATGATTGCTTGCGGCGCTTCCGGATTCGGCATCCTCGCCACAATCGTCGGTGTCGACCGCGGTTTTATCACGCGCGAACAAGGCGTCGAGCGTTTTCTCCGCATCACCGATTTCCTCTCTAAAGCCGACCGATTCCACGGCGTTTTCGCTCACTTTATGGACGGAACAACCGGCAAAGTTGTGCCTTTCTTCGGCAACCGCGACAACGGCGGCGACTTGGTCGAAACTTCGTTTATCTTCGAAGCACTCCTCACCGCTCATCAATACTTCAACCGCGACACGAAAGAAGAAAAACTCATCCGCAGCCGCATCAACAAACTCTGGCGCGAAGCTGAATGGAATTGGTATAAGAAAACCAAAGATTCGAAGTATCTCTATTGGCACTGGTCGCCCGACCAAGCGTGGGTCATCAGCCATCCGCTCATCGGTTGGAACGAGACTATGATTACCTATATGATGTCGATTTTCTCGCCGACACACGCCATCGAGCCGGAAATGTACTACACCGGTTGGGCAAGCCAAGAACAGATGGCACAAGACTACCGCGGCTGGGGCAACTCGCCTCACGGCAGACTCTATAGCAACGGCACGACATTCTACGGCATAAAGCTCGACGTCGGCGTATCAAACGGCGGTCCGCTCTTCTTTACCCACTACGCATTCCTCGGACTCGACCCGCATAAGGTGACCGACCGCTACACGAACTATTTCGACAACAATTGCAACATTGCGCGCATCAACCAACGCTACTGTATGGAGAATCAAGGCGAATACCAAGGCTACGGTCCCGACTGCTGGGGCCTAACAGCCAGCGACTATGCTTGGGGCTACGACGCTCGCGAGCCGGTACCTGCTCACGACAACGGCACCATCGCACCGACCGGCGCACTCGCCTCGATGCCTTACGCGCCCGACGCTTCGCTCGCAGCACTCAAAAACTACTACCGCAACCACGGCAAGTTCCTCTGGGGCGAATACGGCTTCCACGACGCATTCAACTTGTCGCAAAACTGGGTGTCGCCGATTTTCATGGGACTCAACCAAGGTCCTATCACGGTGATGATTGAAAACTCGCGCACCGGACTGCTTTGGGACCTCTTCATGAGCCACCCCGACGTAAAAGCCGGCATGGAACGATTCAATAAAGCACGTTAATAGCGCGCAAAATAAGAAGTATCAAAATTTTAGAAATAAGTAAAATATAGATTTGGAAACCCCTGCCGAGTCGAGGATTCGGCAGGGGTAGCTGTGTCGAAGGTACAGCAATCGTGGGTAACACCAGGCTCAACCTCGGAGAGGTTTAGCCTGGTGAAAATCAGTACATTAGATTGCGAGCATCGGAGATGCTCGGTCGTGGTAGAGAATCAGATATCTAACCTATAGCCTCTAACCACGCCGTAGGCGCAATCAGAAGAGCCGATAAAACACGAGAAAGTATATCAAATAATTCCATAAACGAATTTGCAGTGCACCTCTCTTTTTAGTTTGGTTCTTCAGAGCAATGTAGCATTAGACTCATTAGTTATACTGCGCCGGCAGCGATTATAAACGTGTTCGGCTGCAAACCTATCCCCCTATAAAAAGCGTCGACGGAATTGTCAACACGACAACTCCGCCGACTATTTATGAAACAAATTGTTCTTTTTTACTTTTGCTCAGCTTGGAATTTAGCACGTTCGATATATTTATCGATGTTTACGCGATATGCTGCAACATATTTAGGATAACTATCCTTGATAGTTTGATAGACAGCGCCTGCGTCGGCATATTTCTTTTGAGCGTTGAGAACAGTAGCCTTCTTCATAAGGAAGATAGGAGCATAAAGTTCGTTGCCGTTAGAAATGCTTACAGCCTTATCATAGGCAGCAATTGCTTCGTCGAATTTGTCAAGGTTAACCAAGCAGTCACCCTTAAGCGATTGAGCGGCAGCACCGATGAGTTCTTCTTCAGCGTCGTATTCGCTAACGCTCTTGAGAGCCTCTTCGTATTTGCCTTCCTTGTAGAGCAAGATAGCGGCGTTGAGGTTAGCGCGATTTGCCACACCGTTGCCGTATTCGTTTGCAACTGCGAGATATTGCTGCAATGCAATCGAGTCGTTGCCCTTCATAAGCGACATGTCGGCTTGACCAATCAGGTTTGTTGCGTTTTCAACGTTAC
The DNA here is from genome assembly GCA_029224905.1 of Bacteroidales bacterium. Classification (GTDB taxonomy): domain Bacteria; phylum Bacteroidota; class Bacteroidia; order Bacteroidales; family Muribaculaceae; genus Limisoma. The sequence goes on along the minus strand of JAQXVL010000133.1, from coordinate 9,071 downwards.
TCTTGTGACCGTAGAACCAAGCAAGACCGATGCCGAGTACTACCAACAGACCTACTACATAAAGAATAATTCTCTTCTTGTTTTGCTCCACGCGTTGCTCGATGCTTGACAATGATTCGTTCAACTCGTCGATTGACGTGCGTGCCGTTGCGGATTTTTTTTCTTTTGCCATTGTATTTATTTTTTTCGTTTTTTCATATTATCTCACGAAATGCAAAATTAATATATAAAAATCATTTATAAAAAAATTTGGGCAACTTTTGAGTTAAAGAGGTCAAAAATCTTTTATTTTATGACAATTGCGAACGGGTCGGCGTCGGCGAGGACGGGAAATTTTGCGCGGAAACGGCGGAGGCTTTCGATGTCGATGTAGACAGATTGCGTCGTCTCACAGTTGTCGTCGCAGCGTGCCATGACGTTACCGCGAGGGTCAATCGCCATGCTGTGACCGCTATACGAGCACGCCGGGTCGTCGCCTGTGCGGTTTACGCCCACGACGTAGCATTGATTTTCGATGGCACGCGCCGGAAGCAGCGCATCCCACGCCGAAATGCGCGCCACGGGCCAACTTGCAACGTAGATGATGGCGTCGTAGTCGCCGCGGTTGCGCGACCACACGGGGAAGCGCAGGTCGTAGCACACTTGCAGCAGAAAGCGCACGCCGCGGAATTCCACTATGCATCGCGACTCGCCTCGGGCATAATGCTCGTGCTCGCCGCTGTAGGTAAACAGATGGCGCTTGTCGTAACGGTCTACCGTACCGTCGGGGCGCACGAAATACATTCGGTTATACGATTTTCCGCCGTCGGCAACAGCCACGCTACCGACGATGGCGGCACCGTAGTGCGCGCTCAGCCGCTTCATCGCGCTCAAAATTGTTCCGCCTTCGGGCTGCGCAATCCGCTCGGGCTGCATACAAAATCCGGTGGCGAACATCTCGGGCAGGACGTAAACGTCAGCCGTCGGCGCTACGGCAATCATTTGCTCCACGCGAGCAAGGCTCGCCTCGGCATCTGCCCACGTCGGAGCACTCTGTATCATCGTTATTTTCATCGGTCAGGATAAATTTTTGTGTAAACATACTGAAAAATTTGCGATTTTCGGCACCAAATTGATAAATTTGCCAAAGAAATTTGTAAATGCAATGAATGTTCTACGATATATCATGATGTTAGCGGCAGTTTTGGCGAGTGCCGCGGCATCGGCGCAACTGAGTGCCACAGCGCGCGGCATGGCGAAATTGGGGTTGCAAAACATTGCCGACGTCGACCCGTCGATTGCCATCGACTTGAAGTATACGCGAGCCGACAATTTCGTCGGTGTAGTGCTTTACACGGACCTCCGCGAGGCTTTTCTCCACCCCGACGCAATGGCGTGTCTTGTCAAGGCACAGCGACTGCTGCGGAAGGAGCATCCCGGCTACTCTCTTATAGTCTACGACGCGGCGCGACCGATGTCGGTACAGCAGCAAATGTGGAACGTCGTCAAGGGCACAAAACGTCAGAATTATGTGTCGAATCCGGCGCGCGGAGGCGGTATGCACAACTACGGCTTGGCGGTCGACCTCTCCATCATCGACGCCAAGGGCAAGCCGCTCGACATGGGCACGCCGTTCGACCACCTCGGTCCGCTCTCGGGCATAACCAACGAGGCGGCTTTTGTAAAATCCGGCAAACTTACCGCGGCGCAACGCAACAACCGACTGCTGCTGCGTCGAGTGATGAAGTCGGCAGGATTCAAGCCACTACCGTCGGAATGGTGGCACTTCAACTACTGCTCGCGCGCGTACGCCAAAGCGCACTATAAGCCGATTCCGTAGAAAAAGATATCAACGCGACACGCCGAGTGGTAACAATATTGTTTCAACTTATCGAAATTATGTTGCACCGCTAAAAATGATACAAAAATTGCATCCCATGTAACATTTATACGACAGCGAACGACGAAAAAACAATTAAAAAATTCCGAAAATGTGAAATTTACCACCTAAAAACAGTCCGAAAATGTGAAATTTCACTATCTTTGCATAGCCAAAAGTGTGAAAACTATGAGCCAACTACTTAAAAGAAAGATAGATACGTACCTTAGCACAACAACATAGGCTTCAATGGCAAGTTTTACGCCTTCCCATATTTTCTCCACAACGGTTAGCTCATGCACTCCATCGTACATATCGGCGAACAATCCTCCGGTTTTCATTCTTGCCCCTTCTGCATAGGAAAAGCCGCACTTTCCGGCCTCAGAGTGTTACATCTGCTGTTGCATAATGGCATCTGTAGCGGCGGCTATAATTTATAGACTTCGATATCCTCAAGCTGTTCAGGATTGCCTTGGCCGTACGTTCGTCGCCATCCTTCAGCTTATACTTGGTGTTGCTCATCTTCGCCATTCCGAGGAGATGGATTTTTGAAGGCGACCACCGGCGCAACCCTACACAAGCCCGATAGCCGTCAAGATGCTCTCGCCGACAATGATTATTGCTCGTCGCGGCGGCGGTATTCGGTGGGCGTCACACCGCACACGTTCTTGAAGGCGCGCACGAAGTTGCTATAGTCGCCGAAGCCGGACTGGTCTGCTACTTCGTTGAAGTTCATCTGCGGATTGTTGTCGAGCAGTGTTTTTGCTTTCTTTATCTTAATGCGCTGTATGTATGCCGTTGGCGTACAACCGGTTAGGGCTACCATCTTGCGATGGAATTGTCTGCTGCTCATGCAGAGGATTGAGGCGATGAGGGCAACATCGAAACTCTTGTTTCGGCTAATCTGCATATAGACAACGTCGGAAACTTTGGTGAGGAATCGCAGGTCGGCGCTGACGGGCTGCGAAACTGCCTGTCGGTCGTCGGTTCGTTCGGTAGCGGTCTGAGCATATTTCTGCTGGAGGAGTCGCCGTCCTTCGAGCAGTTTATCGACACGAGTACGCAGTTCGTCTTCGTTGAATGGCTTGGTGAGATAGGCGTCTGCACCGGCTTCGAGTCCGCGTATGCGTTCTTCTTCGGTAATTCTTGCGGTAACGACGATGATGGGGATGTGGTTGATAATGTCGTTGCTGCGCACTTTGCGGCAGAGTTCCAGCCCGTCCATACCGGGCATCATCAGGTCGGTAATAATGAGGTCGGGCACTAACTGCTGTGCCTTCTCGAGACCTTCGTCGCCGTTTGCGGCATAACTGATTGCGTAGTTGTCGGCAAACTGTGCGCCGATATAGGCTGCGATGTCGCGATTGTCCTCTATTATGAGGAGGCGACAGCGGTCGTCGGTGTCTTCGCTGTCGGCGAGGGCAGCAGGATTGTCGGGTAGCAGTGCCGTGTCGAGGGTAGCGGTTTCGCCCACGGCTTTCTTTATCTTATTGTTTATGGGGAAACTGAGATGGAAAGTCGTACCCGAGCCGAGCTTGCTTTCGACGCTGACGCGACCTGCCACGGCATCCATAATCTGCTTGACAAGGGCGAGTCCCAAGCCGGTACCAAACTGCTGCGACTCGTCTTCGGCTTGATAGAATGGCTCAAAAATGTGCGTTAGAGTTTTCTTGTCCATACCTTTTCCGGTGTCGCTGACGTCGATAAGCAGGCGGTCGCCCTCGCGCCATGCCGCCACGCTGATTTTGCCGTACTCGGGCGTAAACTTGAATGCATTCGACAGCAGGTTGCCGACAACTTTGTTGATGTAGTCGGGCACGAAGTCCATCATCACAGTGCCTTTCGCCAGGAAGTTGAGCTGGACGTTATGGCTTTGAGAATAGTTGCGGTAGCTCTCGACTACCATTGTGAGGTATGCCATAATGTTGCCATTGCGCCAATCTGCTTTGCCCACCGCCGACTTCACTTTTGCTATGTCGAGGATTTGGTTGATTAGTTCGAGCAGGGTTTTACCTTGACGATTGATCGACTGCGCTTTATCGCTGACGTCAGCCGCGTAGTTGGCTTGTAGGTCTTGGCTCAGCCCGAGTATCACGGTTAGCGGTGTGCGGAATTCGTGGGTTATGTTGGTGAAGAATTGCTCGCGCATGGCTGAGAGCTTTTTGAGTGCCAAATGACTTTTTTGCCGTATTCGACTCGTGTAGATCACGATGGTTACAATGAGCAGCATTATGGCAATCAGGGCGATTGCTCCGAAAAGGATAGCACGCTTCTCGAGTCGCTCTTGCTCTTGCTTGAGAGCGAGTTCTTCGGTCTTGTATTTTACGTTATATTGGCTTACTGCCTGCTCCACATCTTGCTGATAGATAGAGTCTTTCAACGCGGCATATCGGCGCAAATGCTGCCCCGCCTCTCGGGGATTGCTTTCTTTGAGCGATTCGTAGAGCCCTATCCGTGCCCTACTCTCGTTATATTTGTCGTTGTTGCGAGCGAACGTCTCGGCAGCTTTTTCGAAATAGGATGCAGCCTCGGCGTATGCCCCGCGACGATTGAGCAGTTCGCCCATCTGGTTGCGACAGATCGACAGCGACAAGTCGTTGCCTGCCTCTTCGAGGATGGGGATGGCACGCCTGATGGAGCGTTCGGCGGCGGCGGCATCTTGCTTGAGGGCTATCTGAGCGGCTGCCATCTGCGACAGGCGTATGCCCGTTCTTGGCGTTTTGCCCAGTAGCGAATCCAGCACGAATGCGCGGCGCGCGTAGTCGAGCGACCGCACGTCGTCGCCTTTTGCGTGATAGATTTCCGACGCCATGCCGTAGCGTATGGGCAACAGGTTGGAATCGTTGGCTTCTTCGCAGTAGTGTATGGCTTCTTGGATATATTTTTCGCCGTCGTCGAGCTGCTTGGCTGCCAGGCAGATTCCGGCAAGGGTATTGAGCGAGCTGCCAACTTGGCTCTTATCGCCGCCTCTCTTACTCAGTTCCAAGCTTTTACTTATATGTTCGATGGCATTATAATAGTTAGACCGACGGAAGTAGAACAGCCCTACAAGCCGCTCACAGTAGCTTTGCAACGACAGGTCGCCCAATTTGTAGGTCAGCGGCAATGCTTTCTCTGCATAGTACAACCCTTCGTCGTAGTCTTGGGTGGTCCACAGATGCTCGCCTGCCCAATACCACACAAGCATATCGATACTGTCGGAGGGCGTGCTACTGCCTACGGTGATGCGCTCGTCGGTCATCTCCTCGCGAAAGAGCAGGTCGAAAATCTTGTCGGCGGTAGCGGGTCGGTCGTTTTCTCCCTGTCCGTCATACACTTTCAACAACTTTTCGATTGTATCGTCTTGTCCGGCAACAATAGCATTGTCGGCGCCGACTTTTGCCGCCTCTTCGGCGTTACTGCTGCTCTTGTCGTTGCCGCAAGAGGCGAAAAGCAGTATAAAGAGCAGAGAGAATGCCGTAAGCATGACTGTGTTGTAAAAGTTACGCTTCAACAGTAGCTTGCGACATACATCAGTTTTCAATTCGCGCATCACGTCGTATATACATATTTTTATATAGGTCATCTGATATATTTATTACTCTTTCTTTATGTTTTTCACACAAAGTTAAGAAAAAATTTGAAAAATTCAATCAATAAGAGAATAAAAATGGTCAAATAAACTATTAAATAAGCCGGATGGTCCTATTAGTGCTATAGAAACACACGGAGCGCTCAGAACAATCCGAGCGGTCGGTAAGCCCCTTGTCTCTCGCTCGGTCTCTTCTTGATGATAAATGTTAATAATGGCAAAAATGTCACCTTTAAATACCTGAGTATTATCCGATTATGATATGAGTATGTCCGATATTGCAAGATGGAAAAAATGCATTATGTCCGATTTTGCAAGAATGTTGGCTGATTTTGCAATGCCTATTAGGGCATTTGGTTTCTACCTTTGATACAGAAATAATCAGCAAAAAAATATGGAAAACAAAAACGGCAAACAATTCACGGATCGGCAGCGGCGCAACATGCAGTTTTCGGAAGATCGCATCGAGTTGCTCGACACTATCCGAGAATTGATTGACATAGAACTCGACCGCCGAGAAATGTCGTTCTTTAAGCCGAAAATAGACAAAGAAGAACCAACCTATGCCGACTCTTACAGTGAGCCGTCTGAGAGTCCGCCGTCCGAACATCACTCCCCGGAGTCGAAGCGACGCAGCCTTTGGCGACGCATTGTGAGCATCCTCACCGCCTGACAATGATTGGCTAACTTCTCTTTTCGGGACAATAATCAGATATTCCAACAATAAATTATTAACACTATATTTTTAAGAACTATGAAACATTTACTCAAGAACATTTTAGCGCCGATAGTCGCGCTGTTCGTCGCTATTGTCGCCATGCCACAGGCGGCACAGGCACAAACCAATGAAGCCTACGTTGTTGAAAACGGCTCTACGCTGACGTTCTACTACGACGCCAACAAGGCTACGCGTACCGGAACCGTCTACGGCATCAAGGACAAGCGTACCGACAATCTCAATATGCCGGCTTGGGCGGGAACCGATGCCGACAATAAAGAGAACATCACAAAGGTTGTATTCGACAACTCGTTCAGGAACTACAAACCGACTTCTATGAAGTATTGGTTCTACAACTACACAAAAGTCAACGCCATAGTAGGCTTATCTAACCTTAAAACCGACAACGTGACGAGCATGAGCTATACGTTCTATTACTGCTCTTCGCTGACTTCTTTGAATTTGTCGAGCTTCAACACGGAGAATGTTGACAATATGGCAGCAATGTTCTATGGCTGCTCATCACTTTCCTCGCTCGACCTATCAAGCTTCAACACTTCGAAGGTGACCGACATGACATATATGTTCAGTGGTTGTCCCGCATTAAAAATGGTCAACGTGTCGAGCTTCAACACAGAGAATGTTGTCGATATGTCAGCAATGTTCTATGGCTGCTCATCACTTTCTTCGCTCGACCTATCAAGCTTCAACACTTCGAAGGTGACCGACATGGCATATATGTTCAGTCGTTGTTCCTCATTAAAAATGCTCGACGTGTCGAGTTTCAATACGGAGAATGTTATTGATATGCGCAACATGTTCAAAGGCTGTGCGCTAACCAAGTTGGACCTCAGCAATTTCAACACTGCGAAAGTGCGCTTTTTGCAATCCATGTTTGCCGAATGCTTGAACTTGACCACCATCTACTGCAATGATGACTGGAATACTTCCACAGTGGAATATAGCGACTACATGTTTAGCGGCTGCAAAAGCCTCAAAGGTGCTGTGGCATATGACGCAAGCAAAGTTAACGCTTCGATGGCAAACCCAACTACGGGATACTTTACAGCAATTCCTTTGGAAGCCTATGTCGTGGAAAACGGCGCAACGCTGACTTTCTACTACGACGCCAACAAGGCTAAGCGCACCGGAACCGTCTACGACATTAACGCCAAGCATGCCGACAATCCCAATATGCCGGCTTGGGCTGGAACCGATGCCAATAAAAAAGCGAACATCACAAAGGTTGTATTCGACAACTCGTTCAAGAAATACAATCCGACTTCTTTGAAGTATTGGTTCAGCAACTACACAAAAGTCAACGCCATAGAAGGCTTATCTAACATTAAAACCGACAAAGTGACGAGCATGGGCTATATGTTCTATAACTGCTCTTCGCTGACTATAATGGATTTGACGAGCTTCAACACAGAGAATGTTGTCAATATGGCAGGAATGTTCTATGGCTGCTCATCACTTTACGGGGTCGGCATATCAAGCTTCAACACTTCAAAGGTGACCGACATGGCATATATGTTCAGTGGTTGTTCCGCATTAAAAATGCTCAATGTGTCGAGTTTCAATACGGAGAATGTTACCGATATGCGCTACATGTTCTTTGGCTCTTCTGCGCTAACCAAGTTGGACCTCAGCAATTTCAACACTGCGAAAGTGAGCTTTATGCAATCCATGTTTGCCGGTTGCTCGAAATTGACCACCATCTACTGCAAAGACAATTGGAATAGCAATGTTGTATCGACAAGCGATGATATGTTCAAAGGCTGCACAAGCCTCAAAGGTGCTGTGGCATATAACGCAAGCAAAGTTGATGTATCGATGGCAAACCCGACTACGGGATACTTTACAGCAAGTCCTTTGGAAGCCTATGTTGTGGAAAACGGCTCTACGCTGACTTTCTACTACGACATCTACAAGGTTATGCGCACCGGAACCGTCTACGGCATCAACGACAAACTGACAGGCTCTCAGACTGTTCCGGCTTGGGCAGGCGGAGATAAAAATATAAACACCCGCATCAAGAAGGTAGTTTTCGACAACTCGTTCAAGGACTACAAGCCGACTTCTACTGCCTACTGGTTCTACAATTGCCGTACACTCGAAACCATTGAGGGCATCAAAAACCTCAGCACAAACAAAGTAACTACGATGCTTTCTATGTTCGAAAACTGCTATGCATTGAAATCATTCGACTTGACGAGATTCGACACATCGAAAGTGACCAACATGGGCTTTATGTTCTGTTTTTGCTCATCACTTTCCTCGCTCGACCTATCAAACTTCGACATATCGAAGGTTTCCGACATGGACTATCTGTTCTACAACTGCTCGAAATTGACCACTATCTACTGCAATGACGACTGGAATACTACCACAGTGGCATTTAGCGACTACATGTTTTACGGCTGCACAAGCCTCAAAGGTGCGGTGGCATTTGACTCAAGCAAGACCGACGTGACTATGGCTAACCCGACTACAGGATACTTTACAGCAAGTCCATTGGTAGCCTATGTCGTTGAAGACGGCGCAACGCTCACGTTCTACTACGACACCGAAAAGTCAACTCGCACAGGCATTGTTTACGGCATTGATGATTTGATAGAGGGCACTTCATATCCTGCATGGGCAGGTTGGACCATTGAAAATAACGACCGTATAACAAAAGCGGTATTCGACAACTCGTTCAAGGACTACAAGCCTACATCTACTCAGGAATGGTTCAACTGTTGCACCAAGCTCGAAAGCGTTGAGGGAATAGAAAACTTAAATACCGAAAAAGTGACAAATATGAGCAGTATGTTCTGTGGCTGCTCCTCACTGAAATCACTCGACCTGAGCAGCTTAAATACATCAAACGTATTGTATTTGGACAATATGTTCAACGATTGCTCAGCGCTGCAATCAAT
>JAQXVL010000132.1 GCA_029224905.1 Bacteroidales bacterium | reverse complement strand
ATGGCTTTGGATTACCATAAGAATGGGCGTCCGGGCAAGATAGAGACAATTCCCACAAAACCTTATTCATCGCAAAACGATTTGTCGTTGGCATATTCGCCGGGCGTTGCATACCCCTGCTTGGAGATTGAAAAGACTCCGCAAGATGCTTACGAATATACCAACAAAGGCAACCTCGTCGCTGTGGTTTCCAACGGTACAGCGGTGTTGGGACTCGGCAATATCGGCGCGCAAGCAGGTAAGCCGGTGATGGAAGGTAAGGCGCTGCTCTTTAAGATTTTTGCCGGACTCGATTGCTTCGACATCGAGGTCGACGAAAAAGACCCGAAGAAGTTTGTCGAGATTGTAAAAGCCATTTCGCCGACGTTTGGCGGTATCAACTTGGAAGACATCAAGGCTCCCGAGTGTTTCGAAATCGAAACGATGCTCAAAGAGCAATGCGACATACCGGTGATGCACGACGACCAGCACGGTACGGCAATTATCTCGGGCGCCGGACTTATTAACGCTCTTGAGATTCAAGGCAAAAACATCGAAGACGTTCGCCTCGTTGTCAACGGTGCAGGTGCTGCCGCCGTGTCGTGTACGAAACTTTATATAGCCCTGGGTATCCGTCCCGAAAACGTGGTGATGTGCGACTCGAAAGGCGTTATCAGCACTCGCCGCAAGGATTTGAATCCGCAGAAGGCACAGTTTGCCACCGACCGCGACGTGGAAACGCTCGCCGACGCTATGGTTGGCGCCGACGTGTTCTTGGGACTTTCTGTAAAAGACGTCGTTACGCCCGAGATGGTGCAATCGATGGCAGAACGTCCGATTGTGTTTGCTCTGGCAAACCCCGACCCGGAAATAGAATATTCGAAGGCTAAGGCTTCGCGTCCCGACTTGATTTTCGCTACGGGACGTTCCGACTATCCCAACCAAATCAATAACGTGCTCGGATTCCCGTACATTTTCCGTGGCGCACTCGACTGCGGTGCCAAGGCAATCAACGAAGAGATGAAACTTGCGGCAGTGCGCGCCATTGCACAGCTTGCCAAACTTCGCGTGCCTTCGGTGGTCAACGTAGCCTACAATATGGAGGGTATCTCGTTCGGACCGGAATATATTCTTCCGAAGCCGCTTGACCCGCGTCTGCTCACAACGGTGTCGCCGGCGGTTGCCAAGGCGGCGATGGATTCAGGCGTGGCGCGTAAACCTATCACCGACTGGGCGCAATATGCTGCAAAACTCCACAGCATGATGGGCTTGGACTGCAAGATTATGCGTCAGTTTACCGACATGGCGAAGGGCAACCCGCAACGCGTCGTCTTTGGCGAAGCAAATACCGACAATATGCTTATCGCAGCCGTTAATGCTTACAACGAAGGCGTATGCAAGCCGATTCTGTTGGGCAACGAGGAGATGATTACAAAACGTGCACAGCGTCTCGGACTGTCGCTCGTCGGGCTTACGATTGTCAACCTTCGTCACGACCGCGAGGCTCAACGACGCGAACGTTATGCAGAGATGCTCGCCGTCAAGAAAGAACGCGAGGGCTATACCTATCGCGAGGCGCTCGAGAAGATGTTCGACCGCAACTATTTCGGTATGATGATGGTCGAAATGGGCGACGCCGACGCTTTCATCGCCGGAACCTATTCGAACAACAGCGAAGTGACGTCGATTGCAAAAGACGTTATCGGCATTCGCCCGAGTTTCAACCACTTCGCCACGATGCACATTATGAACACCAAGCGCGGCGTCTACTTCCTTGCCGATACGATGATTAACGAGAGCGAAGACACCGAAACGCTTGTCGACATTGCTCGTTTGGCTCGTACGGCTGTGGAATATTTCGCCAAGAATCCGGTTATCGCGATGGTGTCGTACAGCAACTTCGGCTCGAACAAGGCTGCTTCGCCGCAAGCAATTCACGAGGCTGTTGCGATTATGCAGAAGCGCTATCCCGAACTGCCTATCGACGGCGAAATGCAACTCAACTACGCGCTCAATAAGGACATCCGCGACAAGAACTATCCGTTCAACCGTCTGAAAGGCAAGAACGTCAACACGTTGATTTTCCCGAGCCTGAGCGCGTCATCGTCGGCTTACAAGATGATGCTCGAGATGGGTCTTGCCGAATTTATAGGCCCGATTCAAATCGGTCTGAACAAGCCTATACACTTCATTTCGGTAGAGGCTTCGGTTCGCGAAATTGTCAACCTTGCAACGATTGCTTCGGTCGACGCCGACCTTTGCCACAGAGCAGGTAACGCCGTGCTCGACAAGTAGAAGGTCAGTACATAAACAAAAAATCAGGGACATCCGCCGGTCGGGTGTCCCTGTTTTTTAGGTTATCAATGTCGTATCGACTACTTCACTCCGGCTTTAGCGCCTTTGACGCCTTTTGTGCCGCCTTGGAGGCTGAAGATGTTTTGGTCGAAGTTGGTAGTCTTATGTCCTTGCTCGCGTTTGCGCTTGATTGCGAGAGCGACGAGTCGGTCCATGAGTTGGTCGAACGAGATACCGGTAGCTTCCCAGAGGTAGAACGAGAGCGAGCCGGGGATTGTGTTGATTTCGTTGACGTAGATGTCGTCGGTCTTGCTGTCGACCATCACGTCGACGCGGCTTACGCCGTGGCACGACAGCACGCGGAAAGTTTCGCCGGCGAGGTGTTGGATGCGTTTGGTCATTTCGTCCGACAGTTCG
>JAQXVL010000131.1 GCA_029224905.1 Bacteroidales bacterium | reverse complement strand
ATAAACGTGCCCGAAGTTATAGTCGGAAAGGCTATCTACGAAAATAAGGTTAGCCTCGACGACATCAAACGTATAAACCGAGGAGAATTATGTTAGCAAAACGCATCATACCCTGCCTCGACGTCAAAGACGGGAAAACCGTTAAAGGCGTGAACTTCCTCAACCTGCGCGATGCCGGCGACCCCGTCGAACTCGGCAAACGCTACAGCGACGAAGGTGCCGACGAACTCGTATTTCTCGACATCACGGCATCGCACGAGCGTCGCCGAACGCTCATCCCCATGGTCGAACGCGTGGCTCGTCAAGTCAGCATTCCATTTACCGTCGGCGGCGGAATTTCACAAATCGACGACGTCGACCGCCTGCTCAGCGCCGGCGCCGACAAAATATCAATCAACTCGTCGGCACTCGTCCGTCCGCAACTCATCACCGACATCGCAACCCGTTTCGGCAGCCAAGTGTGCGTCGTTGCCATCGATGCAAAATGCGTCGCCAACCATTGGTCGTGCTACGTCAAAGGCGGTCGCGAAGACTTCGGCAAAGACCTCTTCGAATGGGCTTACGAAGCGCAAGAACGCGGCGCAGGCGAAATCCTCTTCACGAGCATGAACCACGACGGCGCTAAAAACGGATTCGCCTGCTCGGCACTCGCCGAACTTGCCGACCGGCTCAGCATTCCCGTCATCGCCTCCGGAGGCTGCGGCACAATGCAGCACTTCGCCGACGCTTTCACCGTCGGGCGCGCCGATGCCGCTCTCGCCGCAAGCGTGTTCCACTTCAACGAAATAAAAATCAGTGACTTAAAGCAATTTTTACACAACAAAAATATTCCTATCAGATTATGAAAATCGACTTCGATAAAATGGGCGGACTCGTACCCGCAATCATCCAAGACAGCCGCACAAAAAACGTGCTCATGCTGGGATTTATGAACGAAGAAGCATACAATAAAACCGCCGAAACCGGATTAGTGACCTTCTTTAGCCGCACCCGCAACACCCTCTGGACCAAGGGCGAAACCAGCGGTAACTACCTCAAAGTAGTGTCGACCGCCATCGACTGCGACAACGACACTCTCCTCATCAAGGTTGTGCCCGTCGGTCCCGTTTGCCACACCGGCAACGCTACCTGCTTCGAAGAAAAGAACGAGTTCGGCATAGAGTTTCTCGACTACCTACAGAAATTCATCGAACGCCGCCACCGCGAAATGCCCGAAGGCTCCTACACAACTTCGCTCTTCCGCAAAGGCATTAACCGAATGGCGCAAAAAGTGGGCGAAGAAGCCGTCGAAACAGTCATCGAAGCAACCAACGGCACCGACGACCGCCTCGTCTACGAAGCTTCCGACCTCATTTACCACCTCATCGTGCTCCTTACCTCAAAAGGTCTGAGCATCAACGACCTCGCCGTAGAACTCGAAAAACGTCATAAAGAATAATGGAACAAATTATCGACTATAAAGGCGTAGAAATCACCCGCGGCGACCTCATCGTGCTCCGCTCTGCCGACTTCGCTCTCAACGAAGGCGAATTCGTTTACCTCATCGGCAAAGTCGGTAGCGGCAAGAGTAGCCTGCTCAAAACCATGTATGCCGAAATCCCCGTTTCGGCAGGCGAGGCGCTCATCCTCGGCTACGACCTCACGGCACTTCGCCGACGCGACGTGCCCATGCTACGTCGGCAAATCGGAATCGTTTTCCAAGACTTCCAACTGCTCACCGACCGCTCCGTCTACGACAACCTCCTGTTCGTGCTCAAAGCAACCGGTTGGAAAAACAAAACGGAAATCGACGACCGAATCAACGAAGTGCTCAGCCAAGTCGATATGACCAATAAATCATACAAAATGCCTCACGAACTCTCCGGAGGCGAACAGCAACGCATCGCCATCGCTCGCGCTCTACTCAACAACCCGAGCCTGATACTCGCCGACGAGCCCACCGGCAACCTCGACGAAACCACCGGAGAACAAATTATGCGGCTCCTCCACGACATCTCGTCGAAAGGCACCGCCGTCATTATGGCTACACACAATATGAAAATCACTCAAGATTTTCCTGCAAGAATTGTGCGTTGTGAGGCAAAAAAAATCTTAGAAGTCTGATTTTTTCCGTAATTTTGCAAAGTAAATAATTTTCAAGCCGATAAAATGAAAGTAATGAAATTTGGCGGCACCAGCGTAGGGTCCGCAGAACGTATTCAAAACGTAGCAAATCTTATTGCCGACAAGGGCAAAAACATAATCGTGCTCTCCGCTATGGCAGGCACTACCAATACCCTCGTCGAAATCTCCGACTACCTCTACAAGCGCAACATCGACGGCGCTAAAGAGACAATCAACAACCTCGAGAAAAAATATCGAGCAACTATCGACGCACTCTACAGCACCGACGCCGCTCGCCAAGAAGCGCATCTCGAAATCAAAGCGTGCTTCAACTACATCCGTTCGCTCACTAAAGACATATTCACCCTCTTCGAAGAGAAAGAAATCCTCGCACAGGGCGAAATCATGTCGACCGTGATGATGAACCTGTACCTCCACGAACGTGGCATCAAGTCGGAACTCATCCCCGCGCTCGAATATATGAAAACCGACAAAAACGGCGAGCCCGACAACCACTACATCCGTCAGCGCCTCAACAACCTCCTCGACAAGCACGCAGAAGCCGACCTTTACATCACTCAAGGCTACATCTGTCGTAACGCTTACGGCGAAATCGACAACCTCCAACGCGGCGGCAGCGACTACTCCGCTTCGCTCATCGGCGCAGCTATTTCCGCTGAAGAAATCCAAATCTGGACCGACATCGACGGTATGCACAACAACGACCCCCGTTTTGTCGACAACACTTCGCCCGTCGAAAAACTAAACTTCGAAGAAGCAGCCGAACTCGCTTACTTCGGTGCTAAAATCCTGCACCCGACTTGCATCCAACCCGCAAAACTCAACAACATCCCCGTTCGCCTGCTCAACACACTCGACCCGTCGGCTAAAGGAACCCTAATCGGCAACGATTCTATCCATACAACAATCAAAGCCGTTGCCGCTAAAGACAACATCACCGCCATCAAAATCAAATCAGGCAGAATGTTGCTCGCCTACGGTTTCCTCCGCAAAGTGTTCGAAATCTTCGAATCGCACAAAACGGCTATCGACATGGTCGTAACCTCCGAAGTCGGCGTTTCCGTAACTATCGACTCTGAGAAAAACCTCGACAACATCCTCGAAGACCTTCGCAAATTCGGCACCGTCACAATCGACCGCGATATGGTGATTATCTGCGTCGTCGGCGACCTCGAATGGCAGAACCGCGGCTTCGAAGCAAAAGCAATCGAAGCCCTCAAAGACATCCCCGTCAGAATGATTTCTTACGGCGGCAGCAACTACAACATATCATTCCTCATTCGCAAAGAAGACAAAGTCAAAGCACTGCAACTACTTAGCAGCCACTTATTTTAAACACAAACGACTACATATATGAGCGGTTTTCCAATAGATAAATTCAACGAACTTAAAACCCCATTCTACTACTACGACGTAGACCTGCTGCGAGCAACACTCGGCACCGTCAAAGAATGCGCCGACACGCTCGACCTGCACGTACACTATGCCGTAAAAGCAAACGCCAACCCGAAAATCCTTGACATCGTCAAAGAATACGGGCTCGGCGTCGACTGCGTCAGCGGCGGCGAAATTCAAGCAGCAATCGACGCAGGTTTCGACGGCTCCGACATAATGTTCGCCGGAGTTGGCAAAACCGACGACGAAATTCGCCTCGCCCTCGCCTCCGGAATACGTTGCTTCAACGTTGAGTCGCTCCCCGAACTGCTGAACATCAACAAAATAGCAGCACAAACCAACAGTATGGCTCACGTCGCCGTCAGAATAAACCCAAACATTGATGCGCACACCCACCAATACATCACAACCGGGCTTAACGAAAACAAATTCGGCATCAATCTCGAAAACCTCGGCGAATTCGTCAGCACCGCACTTTCGCTCTCCAACGTCGACCTCTGCGGCTTACACTACCACATAGGCTCACAGATTCGCGACCTCGAGCCTTTCGAAAAACTCTGCGACAAAGTCAACGACACACTCGCCTACATCGAAAGCCTCGGCGCACAAATCTCAATAATCGACGTCGGCGGCGGCCTTGGTATAAACTACGACGACCCCGACAGCGAGCCTATTGCCGACTTCAAGACCTACTTCGAAATCTTCGCACGCAACATCAAGCGCCGTCCCGACCAGCAAATACACTTCGAGCCCGGACGCTCAATCGTTGCCCAAGCCGGCAGCCTAATCACACGCGTGCTCTACGTCAAAGAAGGTACCGCTAAAAAATTCGTCATCGTCGACGCCGGAATGACCGACCTCATTCGACCCGCACTCTACCAAGCGCACCACAAAATCGAGAACATCAGTTCGCACTCATCCGTCGACGACAAATACGACGTCGTCGGACCAATCTGCGAATCGTCCGACTGCTTCGGAACCGACGAACGCCTCCCGCTTACTAACCGCGGCGACTTCCTCGCTCTACGCTCCGCAGGAGCTTACGGCGAAGTTATGGCATCGCGCTACAACTGCCGACACCTGCCCGGTAGCATCCTGAGCACCGAACTCGACTAACCCCGACGGCGCTCTTAACACTAAAAAAAAAAACAAAAATTCGAAAAATATGGCTCTTCACATGAACCTAAGAGGAATGGGAGTTGCTTTGATAACCCCCTTCAAAGCCGATAAATCTATCGACTTCCCTGCACTCGCGAAACTGCTGGAATACATCATACAAAATAAAGCTGACTACATCGTCGTGCTCGGCACAACAGCCGAAACCGCTACACTCACCGAAGCCGAACGCGAACAAGTCAAAACATTCGTCGTCGAACGCGTCAACTCGCGCGTTCCTCTCGTGCTCGGCGTTGGCGGCAACAACACAAAAGCCGTTACCGACTACCTCCGTCAAAACGACCTGTCGTCATTCAGCGCAATCCTCTCCGTAGTGCCCTACTACAACAAACCCTCGCAAGAAGGCATCTATCAGCACTATAAAGCAATCGCCGAAGCCTCACCTCTGCCCGTCATCCTCTACAACGTCCCCGGACGTACCGGAGTAAACATGACCGCCGAGACAACACTCCGTCTTGCCAAAAACTTCACAAACATAATCGGCGTCAAAGAAGCATCGGGCAACATCACCCAGATGGACGACATCATCAAAAACAAACCCGCCGACTTCATGGTAATCTCCGGCGACGACGGAATAACATTCCCCCTCATTACCCTCGGCGCCGTCGGCGTAATCTCCGTTATCGGTAACGCTTTCCCACGCGAATTCTCCCGAATGGTACGACTCGCACTCGAAGGCGACTTCGCCAACGCACTGCTCATCCATCACCGATTTACAGAACTCTTCAGCCTGCTCTTCGTCGACGGAAACCCTGCCGGAGTCAAATGCTTGCTCAACGCTAAAGGTATGATTCAAAACGAATTGCGACTCCCTCTCGTACCCACAAAAATAACAACATACGAGAAAATTCGACAAGTTTTGAACAAACTCGAAAATTAAAATCGATTTTTATTGCAAGGTTATAAAATTTAGGCTAACTTTGCAGCACTTTTTGGAGGAAATTTTGGGGTTCGGTAGCTCAACTGGATAGAGCATCAGCCTTCTAAGCTGAGGGTTCTGGGTTCGAGTCCCAGCCGAATCACGGAAACTCGCCGGCATTGCTGCCGGCGAGTTTTGTGTTTATTAGTATCCCGTAACTTCCTTTTTCGAACTATAGTTCCACCGAATTCTCTTTCTATAGAATTGGTCAAGCATCAGCACCTCTTCCATTATTATAGCGGGAATCAAATTGTCGGCATTTGAGTCGAGTGTTTTCACGGGAGGCGGTTCATCAAGTAGTCGCCGCGGTCGAATTTACATTATTATTTTCTACGCAACTCCACACTCATACTCGCTGCGTAGAATATTTTTCTAAGTGAGGTATGCAGGGTATTTCCGTCCATTCCGCACGGGTTGTTTTATTTTCTTGGCCACGAATTTGCATTTATTAAAATGCATTGTTATATTTGCAAAACACTATTCCATATTAATTATTAAAATTTAAAATCATGAAAAAGATTAATGAAATTTTAGGGATCGTTCTTGACTACGTTGGTGGCGGTGACATTTTCCGCAAACCTTTCAAATGGCTGTACTGGCTTTTTGGCGCAATTTTCGCATTAGGCTTGATTGTGCTGATAGTTGCCTTGTTCGAACCGTTTAAATATCTGGAGGCAGGTGGCAAGATAGGACTTATCCTTGATGCCTTAGTGCTTGTGGTTGCTGCGGCATTCTCCGTGCTCTATTGGATTCGCCGAGCAAAAGAAGTGGAGAATGTTGTCGACACTAATGCTCGCTACATTGCGATACCCATTATCGCACATCTAAATCGTACCATGGGCGAATTTTTCGGATTACTTTTTGGCGTTTTCGGCACAGTCCTCGTTCTTTTAGCGGTGCTGTTTGGTGTTCGCGAATTGTTGCCCGCCGATTTGGGTTTAATTCTCATTATCGGCTGTCCGATTGTAGGATTTATCAACATTCTCTTCTCGCGTTTCGTTTCAGAATCGCTCTCGGTTGTGACAAGCATTGCAAACGACACCCGCGTCTTGGCTGAAAAAGCAAAAGAAGGCGACGCCAAAGCGGAAGAAGAAGTGTAGGTCGAGCAACGTCACAGAATAGCGACACGGCGTGGTGACTACGCCCTCCGGATTGCTCCGCGGACGAGGTCATTCACACCAATATGTAAGATACGAGGGTGTGTCAAAATGAAATATTTTGGCGCACCCTCTTAAGGTGTGTCAGAATGAAATATTTTGGCGCACCCTCTTAAGGTGTGTCAGAATGGGTAAGATGCAAGGAGCTCGTTGCTGACTATCAATCACATACCATCGGATGGCTCGAAGAGTCAGGGTTGTGCGAAAGACCATGCCGGGAGCGTTAGCGACCTGCTTGGTCCCGCCGAATTCTGATAGCAACATCGCAGATTGCCCATTATGACACACCGTCGCTTTTTTGTTGTTTTTATGCAAGAATGTTCCTTAAACGAAAGACGACGTCACTTAAACGTAATTATTGGGAGGGGGGAAATATGTAACTTTGCAATGCATGAATGGTTAAGGCAAAGAGAACGAACTTTTGTTTAATTTAAAATTATACTTGTTATGAAAAAATTCTCAGTGATGTAGTTCGCCGTGCGAACATTCTTGCAGTTATTATGATTGCACTCTTCGGGATGACTATGGTGTCGTGTTCCGACGATGATGACGAACCTGAAATTCCGGGAGCAACCGGACCGCATTTGGAAAAAGTGTATTGGATGGCAACCACATCAAATGGCGACGTAATGGATACTTTCCTCTATTTTGACGGAAACGAATGTTTCGAAGGCGTGTATATTTCGACGAAGAGTAGCCTTGACTGGATATTAGAGAAAAGTGGCAAATATGTAGAACTCTACGACTTGGGCGTCCTTGATAAACATAACTGCTCCATCAAGAAAGAGACGAAGACAACCGGTAGCATTTCCATTGGCAACGGCACTCTTTCGATGACCTACGAACTTTCGGCAGATGGTAACACGCTGACACTCAACGATGGTTCGGTCAGAAAACTTGTCAACATGGCATCCCTCGATTTGAAACGTGGCACAGTGTGGAATTTCACCAAAGAATCTGCTGATTGGTAATAATTACGAGGTTAGAAGAGGAATGAAAGATCGTAGACGCAGGGGCTGTAGTAAATCCTACCTTTAAAGAGGAAGAGCGAGCATTGCGCTAAGGTGTTGGCAGTTAGTCCTTGCAGTAGGAAAAGTATGAATAATGCAGGCTTGATTCCAAAAGTAGTGTGCAGATACTTTTGGAATCTTTTTTTGTGAGAGGATGAATGGGTGAGAGGTAAGAGGTAAGAGTGGACGGGAGAACAAAAGAATGGAGAGTGAGGATGTCTCCCCGCTCTCCACTCTTACCTCTTAGCTATAATCATTATTCGCAGCGCAAGCTGCCGACTAACCTTATAACCTCTTAACCGCGCTCTGCGCCGAATAACCGCATCGAAGATGCCGTCTAACCGCGCCGAAGGCGCCTCTTATCACATCAATTTTTCCAAATCTTTGGTGTTTTCGCGGACTTGTTCATCGGTCACTTGGTAGTTTGCGAGGTCGCCGGCGAAGTAGCGGTCGTAAGAAGCCATGTCGATAAGACCGTGTCCGGAGAGGTTGAAGAGAATCACCTTGCTCTCGCCTGACTCGCGGAGACGTTTAGCTTCGCGGATTGCGGCGGCGATGGCGTGCGACGATTCGGGAGCCGGGATAATGCCTTCCGACTGAGCGAAGAGCGTTGCAGCGGCAAAGGTCTCGAGTTGTGGTATGTCGACAGCCTCCATAAGTTTGTCTTCGATGAGTTGGCTGACGATAGCTCCGGCACCGTGATAGCGCAGACCGCCGGCATGGATGTTGGCAGGAGCAAAGTTATGCCCGAGCGTGCACATCGGAATGAGCGGCGTATAGCCGGCTTCGTCACCGAAGTCGTATTGGAAAATACCACGTGTAAGTTTCGGGCACGATTCGGGCTCGGCAGCAATGAAGCGCGTACTGCGCTCGCCGCTGAAGTTGTGGCGCATGAACGGGAATGATATGCCCGAGAAGTTACTACCGCCACCGAAGCAACCGATAACGATGTCGGGATATTCGCCCGCCATTGCCATTTGCTTTTCAGCCTCAAGACCGATAACGGTTTGATGGAGAGACACGTGGTTGAGCACCGAGCCGAGGGTATACTTGCAGTGTGGTGTCGAAGTGGCGAGCTCGACGGCTTCGGAAATGGCTGTACCAAGCGAACCTTGGTAGTTGGGATTTTCGGTGATAATCTTACGACCCGCCTTGGTCGACATACTCGGCGAAGCAATCACTTCGGCGCCGTAGGTTTGCATAATCGAGCGACGATAAGGCTTTTGGTTGTACGACACTTTAACCATATAAACGGCGAGTGCCAAACCGAAATGCTTTGCCGCCAACGAAAGGGCTGCACCCCACTGTCCGGCACCGGTTTCGGTGGTAATGTTTGTTGTGCCTTCCTGCTTGCAGTAGTAGGCTTGCGGAATTGCCGAGTTGAGTTTATGCGAGCCGACAGGGCTTACGCTTTCGTTCTTGAAGTAGATGTGTGCCGGCGTGTCGAGTGCGCGTTCCAGTCCGCGAGCACGAACCAACGGCGTCGGACGCCAAATCTTGTACATATCGCGCACCTCTTCGGGAATATCAATCCAACGGTCGGTGGTGTTCAACTCTTGTCGCGACGCTTCTTCCGAGAAAATCGGATAAAGGTCTTCGGCTTTCAACGGCTGTTTCGTGCCGGGATGAAGCATTGGCCGCGGCTTGGTCGGCATATCGGTTATTACGTTATACCACGCTTCGGGTATTTCTTTCTCGTTTAATAAATATTTTTTCGACTCGTTTGACATAATTATGTAAGAATTTTGAAATTTATTTGCAAATATACACACAATAATTACATAAACAAAATTATTTAGTAAAAAAATGCGAAGGCGGACTCGAAGCCCGCCTTATTTATTACTCTCAATGTTTCTCAACAAAAGAGCGCACTAATAGTGAATGGTGAGGTAAAGATAAAGCAAAATAATCGAAAAAGCAAAATAAAAACGCAAAGGAAATGCATTAAGAGCGCGTTCCTTAATTTTTTAGGGTCGCAGAGGCGGATATTAACGAATTTTGAGGCGGAGTCGGGCAGTTAGTTGGAGAATTTTGAGTACTTTTGTAATTTGAATACAGCAGAACATGGAAGCAGGACTATATCTTATACCGGTAAACTTGTCGGACGGCGATTTGGAGGACGTATTGCCGCGCCGCAATTTCGACGTTGTGCGCTCAATTCGTCATTTCATCGTAGAGAACGAGCGAACGGCGCGACGTTTTCTCAAGAAGTGCGACAAGGCAATCGACATCGACAGCCTGACATTCTATCCGCTCAACGAGCACACGCGCCCGGAAGAAACGGTGCACTACCTCGATGCGCTGGCGCAAGGCGAGCCGATGGGCGTGATTTCGGAAGCGGGATGCCCTGCCGTTGCCGACCCGGGAGCCGACGTGGTTGCAATGGCGCAGCGACGCGGCTTTAAGGTAGTGCCGCTGGTAGGTCCGTCGAGCATACTGCTGTCGCTGATGGCATCGGGCTTTAACGGACAGTCGTTTGCTTTCCAGGGCTATCTGCCCATCGACGGCGCGGCGCGAGTGCGCAAGTTCCGCGAGATGGAGCGTGCCATCGACGGCGGTCAGACGCAGATATTCATCGAAACGCCCTACCGCAACAACCGACTAATCGCCGAATTGGCAAAGGCGTTGCGTCGCGACCTGCGCTTGTGCGTGGCTTACGACATCACCGGCGCCGACGAATGGATTGCTACGCGCACAATTGCCGAATGGGAGAAAAATCAACCGACTCTGGCTAAAAAGCCTGCTATATTCTTATTATATAAGTAAAGATGAGCAAGAAAAACAAATACGACCAATACCAATATAGCCTGTTCGACGACGAAGAACTTGGCTCAACGACGCTCAGCGGCGGACGCGGCATGCGCTCGTCGGCGAACTCGTCGGAAATCAATACGCCTATTGTCGACCTTCACCGCACGTCGACGCTGCACTTCATCAGCTTCGGCAGCGGCAGTTCGGGCAACTGCTCCTATCTGGGCAGCGCCGACCAAGGCATACTCGTCGATGCAGGAATCGACCCGAAATTCGTTGTCGACACGCTGACATACAACAACATACCGACGTCGGCGGTCAAGGGCATCTTCCTAACCCACGACCACGGCGACCATGTGCGCCACGTCTACACGCTCACCAGAATGCTGCGAGCCACCATCTACTGCACGCCGCGTGTGCTTTCGGGCATCTTGCGCAAGCACAGCATTTCTCGTCGCGTAAAAGACTATCACAAGCCGATATACAAGGAAATCCCCGTCAAACTCGCCGGACTCGAAATCACAGCTTTCGACGTGCCGCACGACGGCTCGTGCAATTCGGGCTACAACATTTCGATGGGCGACGCAAACTTCGTGATTGCCACCGATATGGGCGAAATCATCCCGGGTGCGCAACGATATATGGACGAAGCCGACTACCTGATGATTGAGAGCAACTACGACGAAACAATGCTCCGCAACGGAACTTACGCCGACTTCTTGAAGCATCGCATAATGTCCGACCACGGCCACCTCGACAACGTCGACGCGGCAAAATTCCTGGCGGGACACGCCGGAGGACGCCTCAAATATGCCTTTTTGTGCCACCTGAGCAAAGACAACAACACTCCCGAAATCGCGCTGAACTGCTCGAAAAGCGCCATCGAAGCGGCAGGACATACCGTCGGCGACGGCTCGGAAACGCTAACCGAAGCCGCTAAAGACGTGCAACTCATCGCATTGCCACGATTCGAAGCAACTCGTTGCTACAAGTTTATCGTCAACGCCGGCAACGACAAATAGCCGACAAAATGCGCCGCATTTTTAAGAATTTAAAATAATTTCGACCAAATTGCTTGTATTTCGAAATTAATTCTTACCTTTGTGCAAAGTTTTGTAAGAAATTATGTTTTTTAATCTACATATCCATCATCATTGCCACCTTATCAGATAGGGTTGCGTCTTGGTGTGTATATGTTAACAAATTACGCCGGCAACCTTGAGCCAAACGAAGAAACAGGCTCTGAGTTGCAGGCGATTTTTTTTGAATATTAACGAAAAAACGAAAAGATATGTTGAGAATTGCAGTTCAATCGAAAGGTCGATTGTATGACGAAACAATGGAATTGCTCGGCGAAGCCGGGATAAAACTAACCGCTGTAAAGCGTTCGTTGCTCGTGCCGTCGAAAAACTTTCCCGTCGAAGTGCTCTTTTTGCGCGACGACGACATCCCCGACACGGTAGCCACGGGAACCGCCGACATCGGCATCGTTGGGCTTAACGAAGTGCTCGAGAAAAATCGCAAGGTGCACATCGTGCGCAACCTCGGCTTCAGCAAGTGTCGTCTGTCGCTCGCCGTGCCCAATGCCGCCAACTACACGGGTCTCGAATGGTTTAACGGCAAAAAAGTTGCAACGTCGTATCCGGTGATTTTGCGCAAATTTTTCGCCTCGAAAGGCATCGCCGCCGACCTTCACGAAATCAGCGGCTCGGTGGAAGTTGCCCCGGGCATCGGATTGGCTGACGCGATTTTCGACATCGTTTCGTCGGGCAGCACATTGATTAGCAACAACTTGTCGGAAGTCGAGAAAGTTATCGACTCTGAGGCGGTAATGATTGGCGGACAGCCGTTGACCGACGAAAAGCAAGAGATTCTCGACGAACTGCTCTTCCGCATTGAGGCTGTAAAAGCCGCCGCCGACAAGAAATATATCTTGATGAACGTACCGAAAGACCGTCTCGAAACGGTGCTCGAAATCCTGCCGGGCATAAAGAGCCCCACGGTTTTGCCGCTTGCCGATGCCGACTGGTGTTCGGTACACACCGTGCTCGACGAGAAAAGTTTCTGGGAAATCATCAATCGACTCAAAGCCGCCGGTGCTGAAGGCATTTTGGCACTCGACATCGAAAAAATGGTATTATGATCATCAGCGACGTTCTGAAAATCTATTATAATCCGGGAGCCGACGAGCAACAAATGCTTTGCCGACGCGGCATTGCCAACGTCGACGCCGTGCGTGCAGCCGTCGAAGATATCGTCAGCCGAGTGCGCAACGAGGGCGACGACGCTCTGCGCGACTACGCACAACGCTTCGACGGGGCAACCCTTACCGATTTGAAGGTAAGCCAAGAAGAAATCGACGCTGCCGAACTTGCCGTCGACTCGTCGCTCAAAGCGGCTCTGCAAACGGCTTACAACAACATCTACGCATTCCACGCAGCGCAGCGTATGCAGCCCGTCAGGGTAGAGACGATGCCGGGCGTGGTGTGCAGTCAGCGCGCCGTGCCAATCAGTCGCGTCGGACTTTACATCCCCGGCGGCAATGCTCCGCTCTTTTCGACGGTGTTGATGCTTGCCATTCCGGCAAAAATCGCGGGATGCCAAAGCATCGTGATGTGCACGCCGTGCGACCGCTCGGGACGCGTCAACCCGGCAATACTCTACGCCGCTCGCCTGGCGGGAGTGACCGAAATCTATAAGGTCGGCGGAGCGCAAGCCGTTGCGGCAATGGCGTTTGGCACGCAGTCGGTGCCGCGCTGCTACAAGATTTTCGGTCCGGGCAACCGATTTGTCGTATTTGCCAAGATGCTCGTTGCGCAGATGGGCGTTGCCATCGACATGCCCGCCGGACCGTCGGAAGTGCTCATCGTGGCAGACAGTACGGCAAATCCGACGTTCGTCGCCGCCGATTTCCTTTCGCAAGCCGAACACGGACCCGACAGCCAGTCTATCCTCGTCACCACAAGTGCGGAGTTGGCTCGTGAGGTTGCCGACGAATGCGGTCGACTGACGGAAATGCTGCCAAGCCGCGATATGATATTGAAATCGCTGGCGCACAGCCGTTTGATTGTGGTCGACAGCGACGAAGCAATGATGGATTTCGCCAACCTTTACGCACCGGAGCATCTAATCATCAACCACTCGCGCGCCGAGCAACTCGCCGAAGCGGTCGTCAATGCCGGAAGCGTTTTCCTCGGACCTTACGCCTGTGAGAGCGCCGGCGACTATGCATCGGGCACCAACCATACCCTGCCGACTGCCGCGTGTGCTACGGCGTTCAGCGGCGTAAACCTCGACAGTTTCGTCAAAAAAATCACGTTCCAAACGATTTCCGCCGACGGCATAGCCACACTCGGTCCGACCATCGAGACAATGGCTAACGGCGAAAGCCTCTCGGCACACGCCCTCGCCGCCACCGTGCGCATCGACTACGTTAACAAATCTCGAAAACAATGAAACCTCTTCAAGAATTAGTCCGACCGAACATATGGAATCTGGTGCCTTACAGTTGCGCGCGCGACGAATTTCAAGGCACGGCAAGCGTATGGCTCGACGCCAACGAATCGCCCTACAATGCGCCCTACAACCGCTATCCCGACCCGCTACAGCGTGAGGTCAAGGCGCGTCTGGCAGCACTGCGCGGCGTCGATGCCGACCGAATTTTCCTCGGCGTGGGCAGCGACGAATGCATCGACACGGTCTACCGCGTGTTCTGCCGCCCGGGCGTAGATGCCGTGGTGGCGATGTCGCCCTCCTACGGCATGTATGAGGTATGTGCCGACGTCAACGACGTGCAATATCGCCGCGTGGCGCTCAACGACGACTTTTCGCTTAACGTCGACGCAATTCTGAACGCTGCCGCCGACGCCAAAGTGGTGTGGATTTGCTCGCCAAACAACCCGACTGGCAACGCTTTTCCGCTTGACATCATTGCCGACCTGTGCAAGCGATTCGAAGGCATTGTCGTTGTCGACGAAGCATATATCGACTTCTCGGCGAAAGGCTCGGCACTGACACTCCTCGACGACGCGCCCAACCTGATTGTGCTGCAAACGCTCTCGAAAGCATGGGGCAGCGCAGCCGCTCGCCTCGGAATTGCTTTTGCCTCAGCTGAGATTATCGGAATCTTCAACAAGGTGAAATATCCTTACAACATAAGCCTTCTGACGCAGCGCTACGCCATAGAGCGCCTCAACCATGCCGACGACGTGCAACGCTCGGTGTGCCAAATCCTTGCCGACCGCACGATTCTCACCGACGCACTTGCCCAACTGCCGATTGTGCGAAAAATCTATCCGACAGACGCCAACTTCGTGCTTGTCGACGTTGGCGACGCAACTGCTGTCTACAACCATCTGTGCAACAACGGCATCGTTGTGCGCAACCGCACAAACGTAGCAATGTGTCTCGGATGCCTGCGAATAACCGTCGGCACCGCCCAAGAAAATCAAGAACTCATCAAAGCACTATACCGTTATGGAAAATAATCGTCCGCGAAAAGTGCTCTTCATCGACCGCGACGGCACGCTCGTCGTTGAGCCGCCCGTCGACTACCAACTCGACTCGCTTGAAAAACTCGAATTCGTGCCGAAGATGTTCCGCAACATGCACTTCATCGCCACAAAGCTCGACTTCGAATTGGTGATGGTGACCAACCAAGACGGATTGGGCACCGAATCGTTTCCCGAAGAGACCTTCTGGCCCGCGCACAACAAACTGCTCGGCGCACTCCGCGGCGAAGGCATCACCTTCGACGACATCATCATCGACCGCACTTTCGAGCACGAACATAAGCCGACTCGCAAGCCCGGCACCGCACTCCTCGGCAAATACACGTCGGGCAACTACGACCTCGCAGGCTCGTTCGTCATAGGCGACCGCGCTACCGACGTTATGCTGGCGCGCAATCTCGGAGCACGCGCAATCCTCCTGCAGCCCTACGACACGGGCATTGCCATGCTCAGCGACGAACTCCGTGAGGTGACGGCGCTAATAACCGACGATTGGGACCGAATAGCCGAATTCCTTCGCGCAGGAAGTCGAACGGCTACCGTCCGACGCAGAACCTCAGAAACCGACATCGAAGTTGCTCTCGACCTCGACGGTAACGGAACTTGCGACATCTACACCGGACTCGGATTTTTTGACCACATGCTTAACCAAATCGGACGTCACGGCGGTTTGAACCTCAAAATAGACACCTGCGGCGACCTTCACGTCGACGAGCACCACACCATAGAAGATACCGCACTCGCTCTCGGCGAAGCAATCGCCAAAGCACTCGGCGACAAACGCGGCATCGAACGCTACGGATTTGTGCTGCCAATGGATGACTGCAATTGCACGGTGGCTCTCGACTTCGGTGGACGTCCATGGCTCGTTTGGGATGCCGAATTCCATCGCGAACGCATCGGCGACGTGCCTACCGAGATGTTTTTCCACTTCTTCAAGAGTTTCAGCGACGCCGCACGCATCAACCTATACATATCAGCGCACGGCACAAACGAGCACCACAAGATAGAAGGCATCTTCAAAGCCCTTGCCCGCGCAATCAAGGCTGCTGCCCGACGCGACATCTTCAACTACACTCTCCCATCTACAAAAGGAGCACTGTAGGATATATAAAAAGCAATAAAAAAGCAACCACCACTCGCTATCAAGGTATGGCATATAGACTACTCGCCTTTTGGGATAAAGATATGAAAGCTCTTGTAATAGCAACTCACGGATTTATAAAGAAAAAGCAAAAGACTCCGTCTAATGAGATTAAGAGAGCCGAAGATTTAATGAAAAAGTATTATGAACGATAAACTGAATACAGAAATGGAGAAGATGAAAGTGTACACACAAGAGGAAGCGCTTGATATGACTCTTGGGGAAAAAGGTACGCCGGAACGTGACGCCTATGATGCTAAAGTTAAGGACTATCTCATTGGTCTGGCAATTCGTAGGGCAAGAGAGTCGAAGAATCTTACTCAGGAGCAACTTGGAGAACGCATCGGCGTTCAAAGAGCAAGAATCTGCAGTATTGAAAAAGGCGTCAATCTGCGTCTTTCTACCCTGCGTAGAATTTTCAATGCTCTCGACATGAAAGTAAAACTTGATATTGAAAATATGCAGAGCATTGTACTTTGCTAATCAAACTGAATATCCATTAATGTAGGCACATCTATAAGGTGTGCTTTTTTATATCTATATTGATTCTTTGATAAGAAACATTATATCTTTACCTATTTGACTAAGGTTGTGTTTCTCGTAATATGTCTGAGGTAAGTCAGCTCAAGTCTGTTGTCCTCAGATGTCAATATAAAAAGCAAGAGAGTGTAAAATGAACTGTGTCAAGCAAGAATAAAGTTTTATTTTTGTAATACACAGTAACGATGAAAAAAGAAGTAGATTTCAACATCTTCAAGGCACAGATCCTTGAGGAGATC